>JAWCRX010000010.1:0-14232 GCA_038869035.1 Candidatus Woesearchaeota archaeon
TTGGTTTAATTGTTTTGCTTTATATCATCACAGCAGAAAAGGTGAAAAAGATTTTCTACAGGAAGGTGAAATTTTAAATGAAAAATATATGATAGATTTGATATATAGCCTAACAGCGAATAAAAGATTTTAGTACTACATTCGCCTAAATTCCTCACTTTGTTGAGAATTTCAGATATACAATCTATAAAACAAAACATTAATTAATGAATTATCACCATTTTTTCCTATAATCCTTTTGCGTATTTATTGTTTAATGCAGTATAATTTACATATATTTTAAAAACACAAGGAGGAAATTATAAAGTTTAAGGAGATTCAAGTTGAGTCGGGTCCAGAGGAAGTTCCAGAAGATGAAAAGAAGAAGATTACATTAAAAGATTGGGACAAAGAAGAGTCTGAAGAGGAAAAAATTTCAAAGAATAAACACGGAACAAAAAAATGAGCAAAAAAAACGAGCAAATAACAGAATTAGAGAACCTTGGTAAAAAAATAGTTAAAGAAATCAAAGAAGATGAAAATCCTCACATTGATGTCCCTATCAGAGCGCTTTCAAATATTGCATATAATAAAAAAGAAAAACGCTTAATTCTTGGAGAAAAATTCGCAGAAAGATTTTTTTTCAATACTGGTCATGTAAGAAAATTTGTTCAGACAGTTGAAGTCGCAAAAATTGCAAAACAATTGCTTGAAATAGACAAGCACGCATCTCTTAGAGACGTTTTCTACATGGCAAAAAGAACAATTCCTGGAACCAATACAAATATTGTTGATGAACAAAAAGAATCAGATAAAGTTATTGAAGACCTTGAACTCGTGACTAAATTCTCAAGAGAATTACTAAACATAAATGCGAACAAAATGGGTTCTGTTGCAGGAAAAGTAATTATTGAAGACAAAGGCGACACAATTGACTGGAGCAAACTTGGCTCTGGCGGATGGAGTATCCCAAGCAATGTTGAGGAAATAAAATTCAAAAAAGTATCTGCAAAATGTGTAATTTATATGGAAAAGCAGGCTGTCTGGGAACGTTTGCATGAGGACAAATTTTGGGAAAAGCAAAACTGCATCATCGTAACTTCTCAGGGTCAGACAACAAGAGGAATCAGAAGATTGCTTCAAAGGCTTTCCTCTGAACACAAACTGCCAACCTACGTTTTAGCTGACTTTGATCCTTGGGGATTTTATATTTATTCCGTATTAAAATATGGATCTATTAGTTTGGCACACGCATCTGATACTCTTGCTTTGCCAGAAGCAAAATTTCTTGGGATAACTGGAGATGACATTGAAAAATACGACTTAAAAAAACATTTTATTAAACTAGAGCAAGTTGATCTCTCCCGTTTAAAACAAATTTCCCAGTACGACTGGTTTAAAAAGAACAAAGAATGGCAACGTCAATTCAAAATGATGCAAGAATTCAAGGCAAAAGCAGAAATCCAAGCTATGTCGGCAAGAGGAATTACTTTTATTTCTGAAAGATATCTGCCTGAGAAAATTAAGAAAGGAGAGTTCTTAGACTAGCGGGCATACTTGTAAACATCGTCATCTTCATCTTGCTTCCTTTTTTGTTTTTCTTCCTTTTCTTCTTTTCTAGACATTTGTTGCTCTACTTTTTTTCTTATGTGATCTTCTTCATCTTCTTTTTCTATTCCTTTTTTGCCATGCATACTTAAGACAACGATTGCGGAAACTATTGCTGCTACTATACCAGAAATAGCTGCGCTTACCCAAACAGTATTCCATTCAATTTCTTTTTTCTCAACAGTTGTTATTGGCTCAGAAATAACTTCTTTCACTGGCTTAACTTCTTCTGTCTTTGTCTCTTCCTCTTTCTTTTCTTCCTCTTTCACTTCTGTAACAGTTTCATTTTTCTCTTTTGTTTTTGTAGTGGAAGTTTCAGTTACTTCTGCTTTTGTAGAAATCCCAAAATATCCAAGATCATCTACTGTTGCTTTAAAGTAAAAATAATCAGCATCATTGTTAACTTCTTTTGTTGCTAGTGCCTTCCATCCGCTAATGTCATAATCATAAATTACAACATTTGTTTGTGAAATTCCTTTTTCACTCAGCCAGCTTTTCTCAACTTTAGCCGTTATTGTTGCAGATTTCATAAAACTATCAGAAAATTTTTTTTCTATTTTAATATAAGAATAAACTTCTCCAGGAGCTTCTTTTCCATCTGGCGCATCAGGAGCAGAATAAACATTCAAAGGAGCTTTTTCAACATCTACAGCAGCCTTGATAGATATTTCATGTAAAGCAGTATCTTGATGATCTATCTTGACTCTTGTTTCCCTGTCTGCAGTAAAGCTAAGAGTGTACTCTCTCAATAACTTTTCAGCTGCAAAAACATTTGTAGCAAGAAGCATAATTATTGTTATTATAATTAGCGTCTTCTTCATCTTTTTTTTACCCCTTTCTTCACTTTTAAATCTTTCGTAGAAAAATGGCGCGCCAGGGAGGATTTGAACCCCCGACCTATTAAGCAGGAACAAGCTTTACTTGAACCTTCAGCTTAGAAGGCTCTAGCGGGATAGAACTTATCCTGTCGCTCTATCCAAGCTGAGCTACTGGCGCATAGTTATTGAAACAATCTTAACGTTTATAAATTATATCGTAACAGTTCTCTATATGCGGAGGTCACCTAGTCCGGCCGGGTAGTCGCCTGCAGTGGACTTATCGCTCTTCCGAGACACAAGTCGATGATGAGCTGAGAGCGACCGACATGGGTTCAAATATGCAAAGGTTCAAGCCTTTAGTTTGAAAGTCCCATCCTCCGCTTTTATTCTATTATTTTCTATTATATTGCAAAAATATTGCAAAATCTTTAAATAGGGATTTTACTGTGTTAAAAGCAAATGAAAAAGGCATTGCTTATTGTATTTATTGCAGCAATCTTAATTGTTTCATGTAAAAAAACAGAAGAGCCACAAACTTCATTAGAAAAAGAAGTCCAAGAAATAGAAGTTCCTGAGCAAGAAACAACTTCACTGGATAAAGTTGAAAAAGAAGTAGAGGAAGCAGTTACTGAAATCAGCAACGCTACTCAAGAAAGGCCAAAAGAAACCATCCTAAAAGAAGGCCAATTTAAGATTCAAAATGTAGTTACATATGGAACTGTTTTAGTTGTTGAAAGAGAAGGCAAAAAATATGTTGTCTTTGAAAGATTTTCAACTACACCTTTTCCTCAAACAAATGTCTACCTTTCAATGGAAACAACAAGCAATCCTGCTATATTTACAAAAAAAGGAATTAATCTTGGTCCATTAAAAGCAGAAAAAGAAGAGCAAGAATATCAAATCCCAGATGATACAATGATAGAAATATATAGGGCAGTTATTCTTTATACTCCTAAGAAGAATGCTGTCTTGGCTTACGCTCCAATAAACCCAATACTTAAGTGAAAAAATGGAAACAGAAATTGATAAAAAAATAAGCACTAAACATGGAGAAAAAAAAGAAACTTCTTATGCCAAAAAGGAAGAGAAAATTGAAGAAGTTCTTGTAAAAGAAGCTCCGCCGACAAAACCCTTTGCTTCTGAAGTAAAAGAAGAAGCTCCTCCATCTTCATCCAAAAAGAAAGTTTTGATAGCTTTAATTTCTGTAGTAATTATTGTCGCACTTGTATTTGTTGTATATTATTATTTGTCACCAGAAGAAGTTCAAAAAGTAGTTACCGTAAAAGAGTCAGAGCCAGCTACTTCACAGCCAGAATCACCACCTGAAGAACCAAAAGAAGAGCCAAAGGTAGCATCCCTCACTGAAGAAAAACCAGAAGAAGTAATTTCTCCACCAGTAGAAAATAAAACTGTTGTTGAAGTGCCTTTCGAATCGACAGAAGGCAAAGTAGAAGCTGCAGAGTATGTTCTTAAAGAAGGGGAAAAAATCATTAGAAGAGGAAATTTCATCAAAGCAAGATCATCAAGTGTAATTACTCTAGGGAGAGCTTCACTAATATTGGTTCCAGGAGGAGAAGCATCAGGTTATAAAGTAGTTTTTGACAAGTTTTCAACAGGAAAGCCACAAAAGGTAGATCATGTTTATTTAATGGAAAAAGAGCCACTTAATACTCGCAATATAATTGAATATGGAATTGATCTTGGAGAATTGAAAGCCCTCGAAGGGGTTCAAGAATATATTGTTCCAATTCCTCCAAAAAACAAAGATCCTTCAGCTTATAGAATAGTAACTTTGTTTGAGCCACATTATCAGATAATTGTAGCAAATGCACCAATAGAGCCAGTCAGACAATAATCTACCAGACAATAATCTACTTTATATATAGGTAATTTTTTTGCTTTCTGTATGAAGCTATTAGTAAGCAAGAGTGAAAAGATTTACTACATAAAAAACACTTCTCAGGATTTTCATTGCAATGAAGGCACAATAAGAAAAGAACAGTTTAAGAAAAAATCTGGTAGCAAAATCCTAACAACAACAGGAAACGAATTTGTTTTGTGGGATGCTTCTTTCATTGACTATTACGCTAAAATAAAAAGAGCTCCTCAGTTAATTCCTAGAAAAGACATAGGCACAATAATTACAAAATGTGGAATTAACAAACAAAGCATTGTTGTAGATGCAGGAACTGGCTCTGGTGGCACAGCTTTTTTCTTTGCATCAATAGCAAAAAAAGTTTATACTTATGAAATAAGACAAGATTTCTTTAAAATAGCAAAAGAAAATCTAAAATTCTTCAAGCTGAAAAATGTAGTAATAAAAAACAAGGATGTGTATCAAGGAATAGATGAAAAAAATGTCGATTTAGTTTTCCTAGATGTTACAGAGCCATGGAAGGCAGTTCAAGCAGCTTCAAATGCATTAAAATCAGGAGGATTTTTGGTTTCCTATTCCCCTTCAACTTCTCAAGTAAGCAGATTTGTAAAAAATGTTAAAAAGAGCAAGCAATTTTTATTGCTAAAAAGCGTTGAATTGCTTGAAAGAGACTGGGAATTCTCAGGGGAGATTTCTCGCCCCAAATTCCAGATGCTTGGTCATTCAGGATTTTTAACATTTGCTAGAAAACTTTAGAAAATTGTTTTTGTACTTCCTTATATTCTTCTGGACTTCCAATATCAATCCATGGTTCTATAAAAGTAAAGCCATAAATTACTTCTTTGTTTGACAGCCACCTTATAAAATCACCCAAGTTGTCAGGAGTGTGGCTTTTTTCAATACATTCTTTCAATAAATCAAGATGTTTTCTGCTAAAAACATAACAGGCAGTGCTTGCCAAGCTAGTTTTTGGTTCCGCTGGTTTTTCTTCAAATCCAATAATTTTGCTTTTATTATCTAATTCAACAACACCAAACTTTTTTGCAAGTTTTTTTGGATCTAATAAGTCATAAACTGCAATTATGGAGCTTTTCTTGTCTAAGAAAAAAGAATGAAATTCTTGCAAGGAAAACTGAAATAAATTGTCTCCTCCAATAACAAGCAAGTCATCATTAATATTTAGCTTGTCAACTGCAAAATGAATGTCACCAACAGCCCCAAGTCTTTCTTCATTGGAATTTGTACCGTCATTAACAATTGTTATTTTTTTGTTTGATGAAACATTTTTTCTCCAATCATCAAACTGCTCATAGAATTTATTGTTTGACACAACTATTATTTCATCAACAGTTTTTAATTCATTTACTTTCTCTACAATATAGTCAATCATTAGCTTATCTCCTACTTCAAGGAGCTGTTTTGGCTTGTTTAAAGTAAGCGGGTAAAGTCTTGTGCTATATCCTGCGCAAAGTATTATGCACTTCATTCTAAAATCCCAAGATTTATAATATAAAAAAGTTGCCTTTAAGTCAATGAAGCAAGAAATTCGTTGCATTGGCATTGACGATTCTCCTTTTGATAAATTTAACGACAAGGAAGTTACTGTAGTTGGATCAATTTTCAGGGGAGGCTCTTTTATGGATGGCATTATTTCAACAAAAGCAACTGTTGATGGCAATGATGCGACAGAAAAAATAATTGAAATGATAAATAAATCAAAATTTAAATCGCTTTTGCAATTTATTTTTCTTGACGGAATTGCAGTTGGTGGCTTTAATGTTGTCGACATTAAAGAATTACATGAAAAAACAGGTATTCCTGTAATTGTTGTTGTAAGAAGAAAGCCAGATTTAGAAGAAATAAAACATACTCTTTTAAGATTAAAGAAAGAAAATAAAATATCTTTGGTTGACAAGGCTGGTCCAGTACAAAAAGTTAACAAAATCTATGTGCAGTTTTTGGGCACAACTCTCGGCAAAGTCCAGGAAGCCCTTAAAATAACATGCACTCATTCCTTAATACCAGAGCCAGTTAGAGTTGCTCACTTAATTGCAGCAGGAATTACAAGAGGGGAAAGCAGGGGAAAAGCATAATGTTGGCTTCTGTTGAAGAATTGCAACAAAAAGGAATAAAATTCGAGTTAAGACAACTTGTAAAACCTGCTTACACAGCAAAAGATGTTGAAGATCTTGGAATTCCCCTTTCTCAAGTTTTAAAATCTCTTTTGTTTATTGGCGATGAGCCTATTATGGTTGTCTTACAAGGAACAAAAAAAGTTGATTTACAAAAATTAAAAAAACTAATGCACTTTAGAGATATAAGATTAGCTACAAAAGAAGAAACTTTGCAATTAACTAGCTATCCAATTGGAAGTGTAAGTGCTTTTGGTCTCAAAAAAGAGATAAAAAAAGTTCTTGATAAAAAAGCTCTTGATGAATATGAATTCCACATTTGTGCAGGTGAGCCAGACAAAAACATTGTTTTAAGTAATCAACAACTTCTCAAAGCAGCAAAATGGATTATAGAAGACATCAGCCAAAGTTAACCATGGATAGAGACTGAGCAAAGCATAAGTCCTTCACTAATAGCAGCTGATAAGGTGCTAAACCTTATTTCTATGTAGGTTTTACTTGATTCAAGAAATTCTCAATTAGTTTTTTACCTATTGCTTTTGGAGAAGTCAATTCAGGATGAAAATTTATCCCATAAATTAATTTCTTTTTGTGTTTTACAATCTCAATCCCTCTTTCTGAGATAGCAAGAATATCCAAATGTTCGCTTGTTGCAGAAGCATCATACCTATGATCAACAATTGCTTCTATTTTTGTTATTCCCTTAAACAATTTATCTTTTTTTTCTATCTCAACCTTAATTGCTTGAGAACCATGTTCTTCAAGAGGAGCGTCTTTATGTCCGTAAGCATGCTGTACTAATGCAAATCCAACACAAATTCCAAGGACTGGCCTGCTTGAGTGTTTTAAAATATCAACCTGCACACCATATTTGTCATCGAAATTTGAAACTGGAATGTGGCTGCCAGACAAAATTATGCAATCTTGGGCAGACGTATCTTCATTTCTAAGCTCATGATAGTTAATAACAGTAACATGATGCCCTCTCAACAACGCAATTAACTCATCAAAAAACATGCTTTCATTGTCGACAACAAGTATGTTCATAAGAAGGCATATTTTTGTCGTGTTAAAAATGTTTTCTTTTTTCGCTATAAATCAAACTCCTGAATAAATCCTAAAATACTTTTATATTTTTCCAAAAATCTAAATCCTTTTTCTGTCAAAGAAATTGTCTTCCTTCCTTTTTTATCAGCTTTTTCTTCTATAAACTTTTTTTCTGTCAGCTCATTTATATAAAGTTCAAATCTTTGCGAAGATAAATTTGAAAATCTCAATAAGGGAGTGGCTTGACTACTACGAAAAACGGGGAAAGAATGGAGAAATGGCATTTAATTTATCTTCAAAATTATTGAAGAAAATGATATTGTTATTTTTTCAGACATTCATATCAGGGAAATCATAAATTTAGGATATTCTTTTGATGAGATAAATTCTATCTTCAGGATAGTTAAACTAAATAATCTTAGAAGATTACTTTTTATCTCCAAAGAAAGATTATGCAATTGTTCTATGCAGCCAAACACTTCTAATTAACTATAATAATACTTATTTGCCGACTTCTGTTCACGATCTTTCACAGAATCAGGCTTGTTTATTCTTGGGCGCTTAGATGTTTCATCTCTTCTTAATGTAATGTTGAGCTCCTTTAGCAGCTTGTTCATTCCTTGTTCCATTTCAAATGGACCATGTGCAACTCCATTTATTGCTGGTTTTCCATCAAAAACAAGCAGCCTGTCGCTTAGATTGTCGATGAACATCAAATCGTGATCCACAATTAACATTGACTTTCCTTTTGTTTCTGCAATGTGCTTTATTATTTTTGAAACGACTAATCTTTGCTCGATATCAAGGTAGGCAGATGGCTCGTCCATCAACATTAATTTAGCGTCTCTCGACAAACACAAAGCGATTGCAACCCTCTGCAGCTCTCCTCCTGATAATTCGTTTATTTTTCTTTCAAAAAGAGGCTTGATATTCAATGGGACAATAATTTCATTTTCAAACTGCATCGCATCTTTTAACACTTCTTCAACTGTTTGCTCAGATTCATTGTCAATATATTGTGGCTTGTATCCAATTTTGACGTGCAAAGAAACTTCTCCTGCATCTGACTTTGTAACTCCTGCCAACATTTTTACAAAAGATGTTTTTCCAATTCCATTCTCTCCCAAAACACCGACAATTTCGTTCCTTTGTATGTTTCCTTCATTTGCTTCAATAGAAAATGTTCCAAGTTTTTGTCTTAATCCTTTCCAATGCAACAATTCTTCTCCTTTTATCGTCTTTTTAGTCGGCTTTACATCAAATTTTATTTCTTTATCTCTAAAGCGAACATTTTCTTCTTTAATTTGTCCTGTTAAGTATGCATTTATTCCTTCTCTTGTTGATTTTGGTCCTGAAACAATTCCATAGCAAGATTCTTTACCATACATTATGTGGATTAGATCTGCCATATAATCTAAAATTATCAAGTCGTGCTCTATTACAAGGACAGCAGTCTGTTCATTTGCCAAATTCTTGATAAATTGTGCAACTTTTATTCTTTGCTTAATATCTAAAAATGAAGTTGGCTCGTCAAAAATGTACAAATTGGCTTTTTTAAGAACTGTTGCACCAATTGCAACCCTCTGCAGCTCTCCTCCTGAGATTTGATTTAGATCACGATCAAGAATCTCTTTTAATCCAAGCAACTCAACAATTTTCTCAAACTCATTTTTTTCGTCTGACTTTTTCAATAAATCCTTTACTTTTCCGCTAAAATGTTTTGGAATTAAGTCAACCTGCTGTGGTTTATACGACACTTTGATCTCTCCTTTCTTTACTTTTTCAAAAAAATTCTGTGCTTCTGTTCCCTTGAAATGTTGTATTAATTCATCATAACTAACTTCTTGCTTTCCACCAAAGTTTGGCTTTATTGCTTCTGCAAGAATTTTGATTGCAGTTGACTTTCCAATTCCATTTCTCCCAATTATGCCAACGACTTTTCCAAAAAGTGGCATTGGCAATCTAAAAAGTGCAAAATTATTTTCTCCATAGCGGTGGATTGGTGCTTCTTTCAATTCTTCAGGCAAATTAATTATTGAGATTGCATCAAAAGGACATTTCACTACACAAATATTGCACCCGATGCAAGTTTCTTCAATAATTTTTATTTTTGTATCAGTATCTTCAACTATGCATTCAATACTATTTCTATTTACAGGACAAACTCTAACGCACAAATAGTTGCCACATTCCATAGGATGGCATCTTTCCTTGTCCACAACTGCTATTCTTGGCATGCTTATGCAAATTTACCATTATATTTAAATAATCCGTCAGTTTTGTCTCGATAGCAAAAAAGAGGTAAGTGATAACCGAGGTTATTTAACCTCTTTTGTAAGCAAAAGTAAGCAAAAAGAGGTTCTAGGTGATAAAATATGATAATTGAAGTAGCTAAAGATCCAAACTTGTTGCCCAAGGCAGAAGAACACATTAGTGGAGTTATTGCAGAAAGATACAAAAATTTTCCTAAGCAAGAAAGGCCGAAGATCATAAAAACAGAAGGAGGAGTTGCAGTTGTTTATTCTTTAGTAGGCCCAACCCATATTCTTTCAGAGAGTGATTTTGAAGGTGTTCCTGGAAGAATGATTGTAAAAAGGCTAAGCTCGTCTTTCAGATCTTTGGAGAAATATCAAGTTAGCCCTTCTGGAGAAAGAATAGAACGTCCAGACATTGAAGTAAAAATAGGAAATGAAACAATGGGCTATAGAGCAATTAAGAAAGGGAGCTTTGTTCTTATTGCTGGGCCTTGTGCTGTTGAAGAAGAAGTAACAGTCAATGGCAAAAAAATGTCTGGCTTAGACTACACAATAAAAGTTGCAGTCGAAATAGCGGAAGTTACAAAAAAATTTGGGCTTTATGAACATACTGTTTTAAGGGGATGTCCATGGAAACCAAGAACAAACGCTTATACTTGGCCAGGTATAGGAGAAATAGGCCTTGAATACATGGATAAAGCAAGAGAAGCTTCTGGTTTGCCATGGTTGTGTGAAGCACTAAGTGAAAATCATGTGTTACAAATAGCTCAACATGCAGATGGAATGTGGATAGGCGCAAGAACTTCAACTTCACAAGCTTTAGTAGAAGCAGTAGCAAGGTCTTGGAAACCTTGGGGCCATAAAAATCATCTTTATCCAGGAATGGATCTTGCTGACCAACTTGCAGTAATGGAGTATGGTGCAAGAATAAATGACAGGTGCTTTGTTATTGAAAGAGGCACTCAAAGTTTAGCAAAAGGAGACTTTTCTAGAAATCTTCCTAACATGCAAAAAGCAAATGAGAATCTGTATCTCGTAAAAAGCAGGGCTCCAGTAATAATAGATCCCTCTCATGCTGTTGCTCAGCCGGAGGCAATTCCAGGAACATCAATTTCCGCAATAGCTGATTTTAATTTTGATGGTTTGATGATTGACGTCGGATTAGACAATCCTACTAGAAAGACCTTTCGTTGTGATGGTGAACAATTCCTAGAGATGAAAACTTTTGAAGAACTCGTGGAAGATCTTGTAGAAATTCTTCAAGAGCAGGGAAAAATCTAGTTTTGATTTTCAGTTTTCTTATGAAAGGCATATGTTTCTGGACTAAAAAGCATTCTTAGCAATCCTCTGAAAGCGTCTGTTGCATTTGCAGCACTTTCAAAAGCTGTTGAGCTCAGTCTTAGAGCTGCAAATTCTGTTCCAGTATCACTTTCAATTCTTGTTTCAAGGCTTTCTCTACTGTAGCCAAAAATCATTTCACTAAGCACCTGTCTGCCTATCAAAGTCTTAGTAGAGCTAACGCCATAATGTGTTCTATTTGGTCTTCTATAAGTTTCCTCACGATTTTTGTCAAATGCATCTGCAGGTGAAGAAGAACTAATTAATGCAATTGATGCTCCAACTGCTGTCAGATATTTAATGGCTGTCACTTTATCACCGCCTTGTTTTCATGTGAATCTTGAGTTATTTATAAAAACTATGTTAAATCTCTCATCTGACAACTATTTTATATAGTCAAAAAAGTAGGAAAAAGTATGAAAAAAATCCGCGCAAAAAAGATGCCTTCATGGCTTGGGTTTATGTTTGCCGGCAAAAAGAGTATTGGAAAAACAATTTACTTTGACTTAAAAAAAGAAAAAATTGTCAGCTTGCACATGGTTTTCGTTTTCTTTCCAATTAATGTTTACTTGCTTAATGGAAGAAAAGAAGTAGTTGAGATAAAGAATAACCTAAAACCTTTTCATTTTTATTCATTTTCAAAAAAAGCCCAATATGTTATAGAGTCCCCAAGAGAGCTCAATCTAAAGATTGGAGATAGGGTAAGATTTATATAACTGAAATATCAGTAAAAAATAAAAAGAGGCAGATCATGGCTAACGTAGTATGGTTCAAAGAACTAAATAAGAATTCTATTTCTGTTGCTGGCGGCAAGGGCGCTAATCTAGGAGAGATGACTAATGCAAATATCCCTGTGCCTTATGGTTTTATAGTCACTGCCCAGGCATATGGCAATTTTATTGAAAAGACAAAAATTAAGCAAAAAATTCTCGATATTGTCCAAAATTTAAATGTAGAAGACAATGATAAATTACAACAAGCATCTAAAGATATTGAGAAAATAATAACGACTGTAGAAATGCCTTCAGATATTAAAAATGATATTCTCAAATATTATGAAGAATTATGCAAAAGCAACTGTTTTGTTGCTGTCAGAAGCTCTGCAACAGCAGAAGATTTGCCAGAAGCATCTTTTGCCGGTCAGCAGGCAACATTTCTTAACATAAAAGGCAAAGAAAATTTGATAAAAGCAGTCAGAGATTGTTGGGCTTCACTTTATACTGCAAGAGCTATTTATTATAGGACAAAAAACAACTTCCCACATGAAAAAGTCCTGATTGCAGTCGTTGTCCAAAAAATGGTCAACTCAGAAATCTCAGGAATCATGTTTACAGCAAATCCTGCAACAAACAATGCTGATGAAATTGTAATTGAGGCAGCATGGGGCCTTGGAGAAGCAGTTGTTTCAGGAAGTGTTAATCCAGATTTATATATTGTTGACAAAAAGAACTTTAACATAAAGAAAAAGGAACTAAAAAGACAACTATGGGGTTTATTTAGGGATGAAAAAGGCGGAAATGTAAAGAAATATATCTCTGAAGAAGTTGAATCAAAGCAAGTTTTACCCGATGAGAAAATAATTGAGCTGGCAAAGATTGGGAAAAGATTGGAAGATCATTACAATAAACCACAGGATATTGAATGGGCTGGAGAAGCAAATGAACTATTAATCGTTCAAACAAGGGCAATAACAACACTTGGAGGCAAGCCACAAGTTTGTACAACTACTGCAGAAGCAGAAGAATGCAAAATTCTTGTCAAAGGAGAAACGGCTTCTGCAGGAATTGCTTCTGGTTCTGTAAAAATTATCCATGGCCCAGAAGAACTTGATAAAATTCAGAAAGGCGATATTTTAGTTACAGAAATGACAAATCCTGATATGGTTCCTGCTATGCAAAGAGCAGCTGCAATAGTTACAGATGAAGGAGGGCTAACCTGTATAGAAGGAGACGCAAGACTTTTTACAAACAAAGGGTTTGTCAAATTCAAAGAAATTGGAAATCTTCTTGAAAAAGGTGATGAACTTAAAACTCTCTCATTAGACTCAAAAACAAAGAAGGTTGTATGGAGAAAGATATTGCTTTCAATGAAGCGAAAAGCAAAGACGCTTGAGATAGCCCCATATCTGCATCCAACCAATAAATTAGAAGACAAAATTAAGATTACTCCAGACCATAAAATGCCAATTCTGGAGGGAAATATCCTGAAATCATTACAGTTAAAAGATTTAATAGAAAATAAACAGAATTTGTTTGTTGTTGATAAAATCCCAAAATTAGATAAGAAAATAGACTTGGAAATATTTGACAAGCACAAACTTATGTATTTATGTGGCTTAATTTTTTCAGATGGCCATATAGTTAAGAGAGATGGAAAGCCAATGAGGGTTATGTTCTCTCAGAAGGTAACTGAAGAAAAGAAACCTTACATCAACATCGTATTAAATTATTTCCACGATATTTTTAATGCAAACTTAGAAAATTATACTGTACCAAGCACAATAGTTTCATACAAAGGAAGCGAATTGGAACGTACGGGAAGCTTTGAATGTTCACAAGCTTATTCAGCTCAAACTTTACAAAACCTGAAGGACAATTTTGTCCAAGTAATAAGCTCGATTGATGAAGAATATGTTTCTAGTTTTCTCGCAGGAATAATAGATGGAGATGGCCATTTTAGCAAACAAAAATCTTCTATTGAGATTTATGTAAATAAAAATCAGACAAGCATAGTTGACAGCATCATAATAGCTTGCTTGCGATTAAATTCGTATCCTGAAGTAAGTCAAAAAGGAGAAAATTTAATAGTCGTGAAAATAAAAGATAATATTTCCAAGATAACAGAAAAATGTACAAGAGTAAAAGCAACAGAAAAGAAAGGAGAAGACAGAAAGCTTTTTGATCCTAAAGTCTTCAAATCTCTTGAATTAAAAGATTGGAGAGGAAATCTTTACAATTATTTGAAGAAAGAAGTATTTATTGGTCCAAATTGGCTTCTTAAATATCTCGAAGGACAATGTGAAGATGAAAAACTTTCCCAAATCAAAGAATTAGCAAATTCAGATCTAAGAATGCAAAGACTAATGGTTATTGGGGAAACTGAACCAATCGATGTTTATAATGTGGCAATTGATGCGGAAACAGAAGAAGACCATAATTACATCATTTTTACTGAAGAAT
>JAWCRX010000011.1:0-12723 GCA_038869035.1 Candidatus Woesearchaeota archaeon
TTCAATATGGAAAGTGTAAAGATAACTAACTTTTGATTCCAGTTTATCTTCATAAAATATAACAGAATTTATAACAGAATTAAACTACCAAAGCCTGCTATCTCTTCAAGAAGTTTTCTGTGTCCCTTTACTAACATCAAAGTGTTCGATATCTTCTTTTGGGATTTTCACTTCCTTATCTTTTAAACTCGCGGATTTTACTGTGTTTCAACCATTCTATTATCTCTTGATTTTTATAAAAGTTTTCTCTTATTCCTTGCATAATTCTTGCTTGCTAATGTATTCGTATGCAGAGTAAACAGCTAAAATTCCCTCCGCCACTCCTATAATCGCTTGCTTAAACCTTGTATCAACAACATCTCCTGCTGCATACACTCCAGGAACATTTGTTTCTGCATTTTTATTGATAATAATTTCGCCTTTCTGATTTACTTTCACTCCAATTTCCTGAGCAAGCTGTGAAAGAGAAACATGCCCTATTGCCAAGAAGATGCCATCCAACTTCAACTCATTACTTCCTTTATAAGGATTATCTAAAACAATGCTCTCGACAAACTTTGTTCCTTTAATTTCCTTCAAATTCGTCTTGTAAATAATTTCTATTTTTTTATTTTGCATTATTCTGTCATAATTAATTGGCTCTGGCCTGATTTTCTCGCCACGGTAAATCATATAGACTTTGCGTGCATATTGTGTCAAAAGAAGTGCTTCTTTTGCTGCACTATCACTTCCTCCAATAACTGCAACAACTTTATTCTTGTAAAAAGCACCATCGCAAAGAGCACAGTGATGTACTCCCTTGCCCCTAAATTCCTTCTCACCGGGAATTTCCAGCTCTCTTATTTTTGTTCCCGTTGCAAACAAAACTGTTTTAGAAGTAAATTCTCTGTTTTCGGCTTTTACTTTGAACAAATTTCCTTCTTTGACAACTTTTGTTGCCCTTCCATCAAATATTTCAATGTCATATTCCATCGCATGCTCCTCAATTTTCTTTGCCAACTCAGAACCAGTCAACTTCTTGAAGCCCGGATAATTCTCTACCGAATCAGTCCAAGTAATTAGCCCCCCTCTTAACTCAACAATTACAAGCGTCTTCAAATTCATTCTGCCAGCATACATTGCTGCACCAAATCCAGTACATCCGCCACCGATTATAATTAGATCAAAAGTTTGTGCCATAAAGAAAGCAATTTTGTTTTTACTTTAAATAATTAATCATTTAATGCTCAAATATTTTATTGTAGAACTCACCATTGTCCATCATCAATATTGTGATAAAGAACAATGCTCCTATTCCATTGAACAGCATATCCTGTATTGCATTGCCCCAGTCTCCATAGTCTCCTAAACCATAAAAGAACAGTCCATCTCCTTCTCCTAAAAAAATCTTGCCTCCATATTCTACTATTTCAACAATTGCTCCTGCTCCCATCACTGCCATAAAAGTGATGGTGAAAATCGCTGTCTTGAAGTAATGTCCTTTCAAATTATTTTTTATCAGCTGAAAAAAGATAACTGCTCCCGCAAATCCACCAAATGCATGAATAATTGTATCAAAATTATAGCCTGTTGTGAATATTTGAAGACCATACAAATTCATTGTGTGAACAATCAAATGCAATACCCCTAAAAATATAGCAGGCAATGATAACTTCTTGTATATGTACAAATCATAAGCAAGATACAATCCAGCAAATGCTACAAGACTATCCCAAAACCACTGGCTTTTGTTGAGAAAATCAACCAAAGCAATGATAACAAAAACAACTATTACAGAAATAAAAAAAACTTTGTCAAAAGTAGTAAGGTTTCTTTTCATTATGATTACTCAAATGAAACTGTTGGAGCTATCTCTGCTCCCTTAGCTGCTTCAAAGAAAGACTTGTCTTGGAAGCCGAATAGATTTGCTATGATTACTGTAGGAAACCTCTTTTTGTAAATATTATATTTGTTAACTTCATCATTGTAACGTGTTCTTTCTACTGCTATCCTGTTTTCTGTTCCAGCCAACTCATCTTGTAATGCCAAGAAATTCTCGTTTGCCTTTAATTCTGGATAATTTTCAACAACAACAAGCAATCTTGCCAAAGCACTTTCCATTTGTGAAGCAACTCCCACTTTTTCATTGACTGACTTTGCAGCTCCCCATTGAGATCTCAAAGCAGCTATTTCTGTAAATACTTTTTCTTCGTGCTTTGCATATCCTTTTACAGTATTGACATAATTAGGAATAAGATCAATTCTTCTTTGATATTGTGTTTCTACTTTAGCCCATTGGTTATTAACATTTAGCTCAAGTGTGATTAAATTGTTATAAGCTCCTATAACCCACATTACAATTCCAAGTAAAACAAGAACTACAACTCCAAACACAACCCATCCTGTTGGAAATGACTTCTTTGCCATAACTTAGGGAATATCGAGGGCTATTTAAAGATTGCTGGATTTGGAAGATATACTCTGATACAAAATTTTAAGACAAAATTATAACTTTAACACAAAAAGTCCTATAATAAAAAAGATTCTTGAACTTTCCACATCGACAAAAGAAGTCTTAATCAAGAAAAAATAAATTCTTGCTGGTGTATAATTTACTGCAAACAACTATCTTTCAAGAAGACACTTCTAAACATTTACCATCCCCCACTACTTCCTCCACCACCTGAACTCCCACCACCAAAGCCACCAAATGAGATTCCTCCTCCTGAGCTAAATCCTCCAGTGCTTCCTGAACTAAAACTGCTTCCGCCAAATCCTTTGTAGCCTTTCTTGCCTTTGCTATTTGCCCAGCCACCAATGCTGCAAAACAGCAAGAAAATCGCAGTTATCACGTAGTCCCACAAAACAAAAACAAACAACATAACTGAGAAAAATAAGATTGATGTCAACAAGATTATTGTTCCATATTTGCCAAAGAAAATCCATCCTTTCTTTATTGTCTTTTTGCTTGCAGCCAGTGCAAGAAGAATAATGTAAATAATAAAATAACCCACAATAGCAAAAATCTCAATTAGAGATACATCTATTTCCTCATATTCAGCAACAACTTCAGGATTATTCTCTACCAATTCTTTAATCTTCAAAACTGCTTCATAAATTCCTTTGCCATACTTCTGTGCCCTGAAATTCTCGACAAAAGCATCCCTCCCAATCCTTCCTGCACGAGAGTCTGTAATTGTTCCTTCCAAACCATAGCCAACTTCTATTTTGTATTTCTTTTCATTTGGTGCAATCAAAATAAGCACTCCGTTGTCAATTTCCTTTTTCCCTATGCCCCACTCCTCAAACAATTTAACGGCATAGTTCTCAATAGAATCGCCGTCAAGCGAATTTACTGTAACAACAGCAATCTCGACAGTTGTATTTTTCTCTATCTCAGCAAGCAATTCTTCAATTTGTGCCTCTTCTTCTGTAGAAATAATTTCAGCATAGTCACTCACATAAGAAGTTGGCTTAGGAACATGAGAAGCAAATATGCTCTGCAATAACAAAATAAAAATCAGCAACCAAATTGCTCTTTTCATGATTGAGCAAATGCGCATAATTTTATAAAGTTGTCTGTTATCTCACATTCATGGGCCTGTTTGAGGAAATGCTTAAGCCGGGGGAAACTTTGTTTAAGGACGAAATTGCTCTTGACTATGGTTATTTGCCTAAATTAATGCCTTTTAGAGAAACAGAGCAGAGAAAAGTTGCATTTGCAATTAAACCATTGCTCGAAGGCAGAAACGGCAAGACTCTTTTTATTTATGGCCCGCCAGGAATTGGTAAAACTGCTGCAATAAAGCATGTTTTAAGAGATTTAGAAAATGAAACAGATGAAGTTATTCCAATCTACATTAATTGCTGGAAATTTAACAGCACATTTCAAATATTGCAGGAAATGTGCCATTGGGTTGACTATAAATTCACACAAAACAAAGACAAAGATGAGCTTCTCAAAGTTGTAAAAAATGTTCTCAACAAAAAATCAGCTGTCTTAGTATTTGATGAAGTCGATAAACTAAATGATGTTGACTTTTTCTACATGATTGGGGAAGAAATCAGAAGAAGAACAGTCATTTTAATTACAAACTACAAAATTTGGCTCACAGATTTGGACGAAAGAATAAGATCAAGAATTTCCCCAGAATTAATTGAATTCAAGCAATACAACGAAAAAGAAACGTATGAAATCTTAAAACAAAGAAGAGAATATGCTTTCATGTCAAATATATGGGATGAAATTGCATTTAAGAAAATTGCTGACAAAACTTCGCAATTGAAAGACATAAGAAGCGGCCTTTTCCTCATGAGAGAAGCCGGTTTAGCAGCTGAAGAAAGAGCATCAAAAAAAATAGAATCAAGAGATGTTGATCTCGCGTTAAAAAAGTTTGATGATTTCTCATTTAAGGATGAAAAAGAATTAAAAGAAGATGACAATGCATTTTTAGATTTGATAAAAAACAATTCAGGAATTAAGATAGGTGAATTATTTATCAAGTATCAAGAAGCTGGAGGAAAATTATCATACAAATCAATTCAGAGAAAAATAAAGCGATTGCATGATAACGGCTTTATCACAGCAAAAACAATAAATGATGGCAAGGGACGCACAACAATAGTTGAATTTTCTGTTGAAAAAAAGCTGACTGATTTCTAAAATGAATATTTACAAAAAAGACGATTTTCACAAAATCCTCCAATTAATAAAAAAAGGAGCTATTTTTGTTTATCCGACAGATACAATCTATGGCATTGGCTGCGATGCAACAAACAATGATGCTGTAAAAAAATTAAGACAAATAAAGAAACAATTTGAGCGACCATTTTCTGTCATTGTGCCTTCAAAAGAATGGATAAGACAGAACTGTATTGTCAATAATAATGCAGAACAATGGCTGCAAAAACTTCCTGGCCCTTATACATTAATTTTGCCGTTAAAAAATAAAAAATGTGTTGCATCTTCTGTAATAACAGATGACACTCTTGGAATTAGAATTCCATCGCATTGGTGCTCTGAACTTGCTTCCTCATTACAAAAGCCAATTGTCACAACAAGTGCAAACATCTCAGGAAAGCCATTCATCACAATTCCACTAGAATTAGAAGAAGAACTTAAAAAACAGATCGACTTTGTGATTGATGAAGGTGTTCTATCAACAAAGCCATCAACAATAGTTGACTTAACAAATGAAGAAAAAATAGTCAGGCGCTAAAAATCATCTAATTCATCAATGGAAATTATTCTTGCTGGAGCACCAAATTCCTCTTCTTCCAGCTCATTTTCTTCTAAAAGTGACCTTCTTCTGTGATAGACAAATATCTTGTCAGCAGTTTCTGGATTTTCTACTTGCAATCCTGCGCCCTGAAGCAGCGCAGCAATTCCCTCCTCTCTTGTCCTTGCATTTCTTATTCTCTCAAATGTTGATCTTGCTGTCCTTCCATAGCCAAGAAATTCTTTTCCTGTTCTAATATGCCTTCTTGCTACAGAAATTCTTTCATCAATAGAAAATATCTGATAATTTCCAGGATGAACATCTGTTTTTGAAAAAATATATATCTCAGACAATGCCCTTGTAGTTGCACAGCCAGTAGAAGCCATTGCAGCTACATACAAAATTCCCCTGGCAATTTTGCTTAACACTTAACCACCTTGTAAAGGACTGCTGAATAATCCCATTTAAACTTTTATTTTTATTGTCGCCTATAAGCAATTACTATCTTCTCAGTATTCTGAAGAACACTTCAAAAATATCTTGATCAGTTGTGACTGTGTAGAAAGTCGCATGTACTTGATCACAAATATATTGCAATGCTGCATTGTGAGCTGACAACTTGTCTTCATATGTTTTTCTAAGAAATGGGCCTACAAATGTTCTCAATACTCCGCCAGTTTCAACATCTTGAAATTGAAAGTCTCCTTCTAAGCGAAGCTTTCTCTCAAGCGGATCAAGAACTTGAATAACAACAATTTCATGGCCCCTATACCTTAGTAAAGCATTCTTTATTTCTTCTATATCATAAAGAAAATCAGATATAATTACAATCAACGAACGAGATTTCACCATCCTTTTGTGTTTTGTAATGTCTCTAAAAAATTCTGTCTTACCCTCTACTTTTTTTTCATTCAAATAATGAACCATTGATGCAAGATGTGAAAGTCCTCTTCTTGGCCTATATAGCTCAAGTTCTTCTGCAAATGTTGATAACACAAACTTTTCGTTTTTTCTCATTGCCAAATAAGCAAATCCAATCGCAAGCATTGCTCCATATTCGGATTTTTTTATTGTTTTGCCAAAATTCATGCTTCCAGAATAGTCGAGCAGAATAAATGTCGTAAGGCTTTTCTCCTCTTCAAATGTTTTAATGTTTAACTTGTCTGTTCTTGCAAATAATCTCCAATCAATATCCTTAAAGTCATCTCCATAAGCATAAGCTCTAAAACTCTCAGGAATTATACCGCGACCTTTAAACACAGATTTTCTCTCGCCAACAAAAGAAGAAGTAATCCTTTTTTCTATGATCAAAGATAATTTCTTTAATTGAGTGAGATAATCTGGTTGAATTGTCATGATTATAATAATCTCTTTATAATTTCGTCATGTGTCAATTTTTCTCTCTCTGCTTCAAATGTCAATATTATTCTATGTCTTAAAATTGGAAATGCCATTGCTTGAATATCTTCTCTTGAAACATGGGTTCTGCCATAAAGCAATGCTCTTGCCTTGGCGGCAACAACCAGACCAATAGATGCTCTTGGAGAAGCTCCATATTCTATATACTTAGGAGCATTTCTTGTTGATGTCACAATATTTACTGCATACTTCTTCAAATCGTTTGCAATTGGCACTTGTCTTGTCAACTTTTGCAGTTGCAAAATGTTGTTTTTTGCCAAAACTCTTTTTACAGAAGGAATGTCTAATGATTCAGTATATCTGTTAACAATTTCAACCTCATCATTTACTGAAGGATAGCCAATTTTAATCTTCAACAAAAATCTGTCGCTCTGAGCCTCTGGCAAAGGATAAGTATTGTGATTTATACCACATCCTCCAAATCCCCCTATATAATTCTGAAGATCCGGAACAGTAAGCCCGAATACACTTCCTTCATAATGTCGTGATGTAATTGATTCTATTTCGTCATAAATTACGTTGCAATCTGCAAGCTTCTGCAAATAATCAATTCTTGCAGTCATACTTTGCAAGATTTCAAGCTCTCCGCTCACAAGTTGTTGTGTTGCTTCTTTTTTAAGCGCGCCAAGAAGTTGTTTATAACTTTCTGAAGATAGTTTATCTCTTCCACTTTTTATCGAACGAACAGCATTATACCAAGAGTGCTTTGTCCTTTCTTCTTTCACATCAAAATTAAGCTCACTAATAACCTTGATCAATTCATTATGGATTGGAATTGAACAGTATTTATTCTGATCATTATCTTTTATTGTTGGAACATCTTCAAGCCACCCGATATTTTTTATATATTTTGAAGAATCACCTTGAATGCTGATTCTCATCACACGATTATCATCAATTAGCTTGTGAACGATTCCTTCTTTTAGCAACAGATAACTTAGGACGTTTATGCTCTCTTTATTTTTTTGAGTTATTGTTATTCTGTTATCTTTTATATGTCCTTCAAGAGCATTGAAGTGCTTCAAAAATGCCTTTCTCATATCTTTAGGCATAGAAACAAACCAAGAAGGGATTTGTTTTTTTTGTGGATCAATCCCATACCTTATCCTTAGATATTCGGAAAATATCTCGGATCTTACAACAATATCAGTATCTCCTCCCTCTTTTTCTATGATTTCCACTTTTTCAATTCCAAAATCTTTTTTGAGCACATCTTTGAATAAGCTCAATGTGGATTTGTAGTTTTTTTGAGTGAAACAAACAACATTTTTTGTTATTGAACCATCAGACAACAAACAACCAAGCCATGCAGCAATTTTTTCATCTGTAGGTTTGTTTCTTATTCCTATAGTCTTCCAAGATTCAAAATAGTCCTTCTCGACATCTATTCTGCCAGCATTCTCAATAAAGTAATTCTCGATCTTTTTTCTTATCTCTGAATCATTGTTTCTTCCTCTAAAGAACCTAATCAGCTGCCAGTATTCCTTCGTATCCAAACCGATATCTTTAGCCAACTCTTTTTTTGTTTTTTGAAGAGCAATTCTTATTTTGTTAAGTTCCTCAAAGCTTAAGTTCTCAAATTTGACAAAATTTTTGGACTTTGTCTGGAGACTATTTAGCTGAGTCGAAGTTGCGTGATCATATTTATTTGCTAAAATTTTGACAGCTTGTTCGTGAGAAGCTATTTCTATCTGCTCGCTTCCTTCTGGCAATGCTGCAGGGCTGATTAAGTAGTCTTTCATGTTTATCTCATCAGCTCTTTTCCACATCAAAGCGCCATTAGAAAATACAAAGAAAGGATGATTTCTTGTTACACTAATTTCCCTTCCTGTCCTCAACTTAAATGTATAGAGCTGATCATCATAAGGAAGCTCATAGACATAACAGGATTTTTTCTTTATTCTTCCATCAGTGTCTAAAGAGAATGTCCACCCATTTGTAAGATAAAGTTTTTTTCCGTCCTTTTCTATAATAGGTGAGTTCTTTGCTTCTGAAAGAAGTTCTTCTCCTTTAACTAGAGTGCCATTATAAAAAACACTTTGATCAAGTGCAAGACTACCTTCCTGTTCAATTGGGTTTTGAGTTGCCATAACTAAGAAGGGTTCATCTAATTTGAACGTAGAATTTCCTACTGTGACTTGTTTTTCCTGCATTGCTTCAAGAAGAGCTGACTGTGTTTTTGGTGTTGCCCTGTTAATTTCATCTGCCAATAACAAATTAGTAAAAATTGGGCCTGGTTCAAACTTAAACTTTCTTTCTCCTTTACTATCTTCTAAAACATAAGTTCCCGTAATATCGGATGGAGCCAAATCAGGAGTAAATTGAATTCTTGCAAATTTTAAATCTAAGATCTCAGCAAGCGTTTTAATTGCTAAAGTTTTAGCCAACCCGGGATAAGATTCAAGCAAGGCGTTTCCATTAGCAAGCATTGCAATCACTATTTGCTCCATAACATGTTTTTGTCCCACTATTACTTTGTCTGTTTCTCCAAATACAGTTTCAAATGTCTTTTTTACATTTCCTACTGCCATGCTATTAACCTCCTTGTGCCAGTTTATTAAAGTAATTCTTTATTAATTCTTTGTTTTCTTTAGGGATATTTTCCTGATAAAAAGATTCCTGCGATGGCTGTACTGCATCAGGAAATAATTTAACATTAAAGTGTCTTTCTGGAACATCTTCTATGTTTGAAAGGTCGATAGCTCCTTGTTCAGGGTTTAGCTGCAATTTTTGAATCTGATCTCCAAGTTCAGCAACATCTTCTTCTCCAAAAATATCGCTTTCTTCTAACACTCCAAAAGTAACCTCTCTTTCTCTTGGCACAAACTCTTCAATTAAAGTTCTAAATCCCCCTCTTTTTGCAAAATCGACTGGATTAAAGCTGACATTTAATGAAGTGACAAAAATAACAAGAACTGCCAATATTCCGGCAATCAAAATGTTCTTTACAAGCTTTTCATTATTGATAAAATGAGACGCCTTTACTTTTTTTATGTTTGAAAGAACATCTTTATGTAGTTCTAAAATAATCTCATTTTCTTTTGTTGCATAATCAAGAGCAGTTCTCAGTTTTTCTTTTAATTCAGGAGTTTTTGCCTCAACTTCCAGTATTGACTGCTGGGAATAAAGTTTTTGAAAATAAAAATAAGCAAATATTACGGCTGCAAAAATAGCAACAACCCAATGATAAGGCACTTCAAAAAATGCTGCTGCCAATAAAACAGAAAGAAAGAATATTGTTGTCGCCATTATTGTATAGACTATGCAAACTCTCCTCTGAAGATCTTTAATTTCTTGTCCAACTTCAATTATTTGCTTCATTGTGGAGGCAATTTAGATTTACAATCATTTAGTTCTTTCTGTAAATCAGCAACATCAGCTTCTAGTTTTTCTATTTCCTCTTCCTTAAATCTGACATCTTTTTCTAATCCTGAAACTTTCAAAAGAAGCGAATTCACTTGACTCTGTAAACTACTTACTTGGTTTTGCAAAGAATCTCTTAATTTCTGTAAAGCAGATTTTTCAGCTGCAAGAGTTTCCCTTTGTGTTTTTTCTTCAACATATTGCTCTGACAGTCCTTGCTCTCTTTCTGTTTTTACAGCAAGAGTTTGGTTCACCTGTGTTAAAATTGATCTTTGTTGATTTAATTCCTGAGAAACTTTCTCAAGCTCTGCAAGTTTTTGATTGTATTCCTTGTTAATATTCTTCAAAACAGTTTGGGAATAAATTGTTCCTCCTGCTAAAACAATAATACTTAATACAATTAATCCAAGCAATACAAAATTTACATCTTTTGTTACAAACCCCATTTTAGCCTGCTAATATTTTAGCCCTCCTTTTCATCTCCCTTACCCTTCTTACCATAATTTCAATTAAAAATATTCCTATTGCCAATGTCAAAAACGGCCATCTGTATTCTTTTTCTACAGTTCTTACAATAACGCTTCTTGTTCTTATAAATTCTATAATTTCATTAACTTGTTCTTTCTCAAACATTCTTCCGTCTGTTGCTTCAACAAGTTTTGGAAGATTTTGACTAAAACCAACGTCAGCATACTCTGCCTTATAATTTACAGCATATAAGGTGCCCATCAATTGTCCTATTCCAACTCCTTCAGGTAAAAATGTTGCTTTGTACAAACCATTTTGCTCATAAAATGACAATCCTTCAATCTTGGGCTTTGCATCAGCTTTAACTGTTACTTCAAATATGTTGTCAAGAGTTCCATCTGCGACATCAACAAATTGGTCATTGTTTCTTTCTGGATCTCCTACTGCCCAATTAAACATTCTTGTAACAATCTTTGAATTTTCTTTGTTTAGCAATCTTCCCGCCCATATATTTCCGTCATCAGTTGAAAGAGCGGCAACTCTTCCCAATCCAAACTGCCAGACTGTCAAAACAGGATCTGCTGTATCTGTTGTTATTAATAACTGGGCAGTTGATTTTGGTGTTACAGTATTAAATCCTGCAACACTTGCAATTAATTTTATTCCTGCCGTTATGAAATGATCCTCATTTAATATTGTAAGTGGATAGATATCCTTTTGTGATTTATCTGGATCGCCAAATATTAACTCAAGATTTGAATATTGACTTGCTCTAAAGTGGATTCCATTTGTCATTCTTGCATATTGTTTCATTGTATTTTAGTTTGCGTTATCTCCAACCGTAACTGTGTAAATTTTCATTCCTTTTTTAGCAGCAAGAGCAGCTGCCTCATAAGAAATTCCTTCTTGTTGCGTTCTTCCATCAGAAAGCAAGATTATGTTTTTGCTTCCGTCCAATGGCTCTAAAACCTGCATTGCTCCATACAATGCTTCGCCAATCAAAGTTCCACCTCCATATTGTAATCTTGCAATTTTATTTTCTACTTCTACAGCATTTACAACAAAATCAGGCTGAACAACAACATAAGGCTTTTGATTAAATGCCATTACTCCTATTCTATTATCAAAATCCATCTGTTTAAATATTGCAATTGCAAGTGCTTTACTTACTCTCAATATTTGCTCTGTTCCAACTGCCTCAACAGTCGAGCCAGAAATATCTATCAGCAAAATTACATTAATTATTCCTTCCTCTTTTCCTGCTTGTGCAATATAAACTGGCAACATTGTTTCTATTTTTGCATCCTTATAGCCGCCTCTGTCGAATGAATTATATCCTCCAACTGCAACCAAACCATTTCCGTCTGCCACATATTCATTTATCTTTGCAAACTCCTTGTCCAAACTCTTTGCAGGAACGTCATTCAATATGATTGCAGAATATCGCTTAAGTTCTAAATCGTCCGGCAAAGAAGTTGCAACAGCAATATCATAAAGATTTGCAAGCAACGACCTTAAAGGACTTTCTTTTTCAGAAAGCATCAATAATTTTGGCTTTGGCACAACTTTTATAGTTCTATAAAACTCATTGTTTTGAGAAAATAAATCATTTACTTTCAAGACTGCTTTTATTTTATGCTCTCCATCATTAAATGCCTGATAAATTGTGTAAGAATCTCGAGGCCCCTCATTTAATACAAGAACATCATCAATATAAACTTCAACACTATAATCTTGCATGTTTCCTCCTTTGTCAACAGTTACAATAAATTCATTTTCTATTCCTGCAATTGTTTTTTCTGGCCAAATAATTTCAATTGCAGCGTCGCTTTGAACTTCTCTTAGATTTATTGCGCTTATGGAGGCATTTAATGTTCGAGCAACAACTGCAACATCGTTCAAAGAAGATCCTTTGTTGTTGTTTCCGTCAGTTATCAAAAGCAGATTAGTGTTTTTTCTTAAATGCCTTATCATATTATCGCCCAGAGGAGATTCGTCCTCGTAAGCTATTGTCCCACTTTCAACTGTCACCTCTTTCCCAATTTGTTTTTTTAAGTCATCAACAAATGAAAGATCGAACAAAGCCATACTTGAAGAATTGTCAACAAGTATTTTCACATAAGGATTTCCTCTTTCAACTATTTCAGTTTCAATCTTGGGAGTTGCCAATGCAGCTATGACCAAAGTAAAAATAGCAAATCTTGAAAAAAACATCAAAGTTTTCCATGCAAGAGAATTTGGCTCGTCTTTTTTTACAAATTTAAACTCCTTAAAT
>JAWCRX010000012.1:0-12686 GCA_038869035.1 Candidatus Woesearchaeota archaeon
TCCAGTTGCTTCTTGTTTTTTGACAGTTTCAGAAACACTGTCGCGAAGAAATTGTGATTTTTTTATTGTTTCACCAAAGTTTTCAACGCAAGCATTGTTTTTACAGCTTACAGGACATCTTTTGATAACAGGTGTTTCTGGATATTTGCTGCTGCAACTGTAATGAACCAAAGTGTATAAATCTCTACAATAGTCTTCATAAACTGTTTTTATTTTTCCTCTTTTAGTCCTCACCATATATCCTGCCTTTCCTGTTCCAACATCTTTTGTAAATTCTTCGCAGAGATAATTCTGATAGGTATCTGGAATTAAGGAATCGGCTGACTTGAATGAAGGATCATAAATTGCATAATTTTTTGCTGCTATAGATATGAGACTCAGCATAATTACTATAGTAAAAATTGCTATCGTTTTGTTCATGATTCACCTCTCGTATCGAGAGAAATTTAGTGTCTTTATAAATGTAGCGCGCCTGGGAAGATTTGAACTCCCGACCTACACCTATCGTTCTGCGTTAGCTAACTCTCTTCATTCCGTAAGGAACTAGCGAAAGTGCTCATCATCCGCAATAGGAGGGTGTCGCTCTATCCAACTGAGCTACAGGCGCACTAAAGATGAGTTTTTATATTGCTTAAAAATTCTTCGTGTTATGAAAGTAAAACATCTTCCAGAAGACTTTGTTGTCGAAGAGGTGATTGACTTAGATATAAAGGAAAATGGCAATTATGCTTATTTTCTTCTTACAAAGAAAAACTACAATACTTTGAAAGCAATTGAGTTAATTGCAACTAAATTAAAAGTACCTATAAAAAATATTGGCTTTGCAGGAACAAAAGACAGACAAGCAATCACTACACAATATTGCTCGCTTTACAAAGGAAGGAGAGAACAATTAGAGAAAATCTCTCTCGATGGTATAAAGGTTGAATTTGTAGGCTACGGGGATGAACAACTTTATCTTGGAAGGCATAAAGGAAATCATTTCATTATAACAATCAGAGATCTTGATGAAAAAGAAGCAGATCAGTTTGAGCAATGTAGCTTCAGTAGAATGATAAACTATTTTGGCGAGCAAAGATTTTCAAACAACAATGCAAAAATAGGAAAAGCAATTGTAAAAAAGGATTTTAAGCAAGCAATTGAGCTAATTTTTCAAAATCACGGCGAACAAGAGCAGAAAGTAAAAGAATATTTAAAAAAGAATCCAACTGATTATATAGGTGCATTGCGAGTTTTACCATTTAAACTGCTAAAATTATTTGTTGGTGCTTATCAGTCAAAATTATGGAATGTTGTCGCAGAGGAATTTTCTGCATATGACAAGAATCTTGAACTTCCAATCATTGGATTTGGAACTGCTTTTGAAGACAGCAATGTGAAAAAAGCATATGAAGCTCTTTTAAGAAAAGAGAAAATAACATTGCGCGATTTTGTTATTCCTCAGATTCCTGATCTAAGTTCGGAAGGCAATAAAAGACAATTGTTTATTGATGTTGTGGATTTCTCTGTTTCAGAAGCTATTCTTGATGAGTGTTTTTCAGGAAAAAAGAAAATTGTTGTGCAATTTACACTTCCATCAGGGAGTTATGCAACTTCTTTGATCAATCAATTGCCAAGTGCTTGTTTAATTTGATTAAAAACTTCTTTTACAGATTTGTTTCCATCAATCTCTGTTAGTTTTCCTTTCTTTTTGTAAAATTCTATGACGGGATGAGTTTGTTTTTTGTAAACTTCCAATCTTTTTTTTACTGTTGCAGGTTTGTCGTCTTCCCTTAAAATCAGCTTTGTATTATCATCTTCACAATATTCTCCTTTTTTTGATGGGTGACTTGCTATATTGTAGATCCTTCCGCATGTGGGACAGCTTCTTCTTTTTCGAAGTCTTTCTATGATTTTTTTTTCATCAGAAACTATGTAAATCAAATGATCAATGTGGATAAATTTCTCAAGTGCTTTTGCCTGAGGAACAGTTCTTGGAAATCCATCTAAAACAAAGCCTTTTTTGCCTTTTTTGCAGTTAGTTTTTTGTAATCTTTCTTTTACAACTTTATTTGTTATATTGTCAGGAACATAGCTGCCTTTGTCAATCAATTCTTTCACTTTTTTTCCTAATGAGGAATTTTCTTTTCTTTTTTCTCTGAAGATGTCTCCTGTAGAAATGTGGCAAAGATTGTATTTTTCAGCAATTAATTTTGCCTGACTTCCTTTTCCAGTTCCTGGCGGGCCTAAAAGAACGATTTTCATTATCAACCAAAGTAATTTATTTCATCTTGGATTAATTTTTTGTTTATCCAGGCCTGTTTTATTGTTGTAAAAAAAGGCAATAGCTCTTTTCTTATGCTCTGCCATTCTTTTGTTGTGTTAAAAATATAATTTGCTTCTTCTCCTTCATTCATTTTGAGCAAAGTTTCTGTTGCCCATCTTTCTAAGAACATTATCTGCATAAATATTTCATAAATTTTTGCTTTCTCAGAATTTGAAATAAATTTTACTTCATGCAAGCTTGCAAGATTGGTATCTGGCTGCAAAATATTGCTTTCTATTGTTTTTGCATAAAAATCAAGTTTTTCTGCGATACATCTTATGATATTTCTCAAAAGAAATTCGTTTGCTTCTATTTCAGAAATCTCAAATTCAGAATTAAGAACATCAAAACTTGGAAGATTGTGCTTTTTTTTCAGTCTTTCGTACTCTTCAATTATGTTTTTTTCCATCTCTGTGCGGAAATTCACAATTCTTTTAAATAGCTATCGCTTCCTCTGTATCTATGGGACGGAGACTATTCTTGCTGTTGTTCGTTATTTTAGTTATTGGCTGCAGCAAAAGCTATGAAGTATATGAAGCTCCTAAGCAAACAACACAAGTTCAGCCTTCTGAACAATCTTTTAAAAAATTGCAACAAGAAAACAAAAGCCAACATTTGGCTGAGGAAAAAACTTCGCTTGTTAGTGATATTTTTCCTGGGATTGGAACAGGATCTCCACGCAGAACAAGTGAAGGAATAGAAAATCAAAGAATTCTTGAAGCAATTTCAAAAGATGGTATTTACTGGATTAAAACAGAGTTTGTTCTTTCTGATCAAGCATCTTCTCCGAGTGCAATGATTGACAAAGAAGGAAGATTAAGAGTTTATTATATGGATTCTTGGAACAACGGAATATCTGTCGCAATAAAAGATAATGGAAAATGGGTTTACAAAAAAGTAAAAGTTGCTTCAAATGCTGCTTATCCTGAAGTTGTTCTTTTATCGGATGGAAATTATAGAATGTATTACTATGCTTTACTTTTCACAAACACTCCTGCACAAAAATTTGATGTAAAATATAAAATAAATTCTGCAATATCTAATGATGGAATAAACTTTGTTGAAGAAGGAGAGTCATATTCTGACAATGAACCAATAGGGCATCCGGATTTTTTTTATGAATCAAATTCTCCAAGAATGTTTATCACAAGAGATAAAAATCTTGATTTGTTAAAGTCAGGCGATGGAAGAAAATGGACAAAAGACCCAGATTTCATAGCTGACTGCACTAAAAGCGATACAATAAAAATTCCTGCAGGATATAGAATGCACTGTGAAGTTTTTCTTGACGGGAAAACAAAACTGTTTAGCTATTTCTCTGCAGATGGCAGAAAGTGGAAAAAAGAATTTGTAAAAATAGAGCCATCCTTAAAGATTGAAAAAAGAATGACTGGAAATCCAACTGTAGCAATTCTAAAAGATGGTAGTTATGTGATGTATTATACAACTTACATAAATTGACCTTTGGCCTCAAACTTTAGAAATGTTACATAAATGACTAAAATAACAAGAAAAGCCCCCGACGAGATAGGCAGAAAAACTATATTTTTCTTTTATGTCAAATACAGTTTAACACTTGCACTCGTGACCTGCTGATTACAAGTCAGCCGCAATAGCTACTATGCTACGGGGGCATAAAAAGAAAAAGGAAGAAATTCGTTTTTAAACATTGCTACTATAATTTCATATGACTTGGATAAGAGTAGCTTGGGTGGAATGCTTCAAGTTGCTCAAATGGTATATAATTCTTAAGCTTGAGCCACTTCTTTATGAAAGTCTGGAAAATGTAAGTTTCTTCATACAATTCTTTTTTTTGTTCTTCATATAGTCTTCTTCTGTAGATTTTTTTAGGAAATAAATTTGAGAAAGGCTTTAACAAGAAATTTTTCTCCCATTGTTTTTCATAGTCATATTCGATGTATGTTTTAATTATTATTTCGACTTCACCCATGTGTGCTTTAATTTTTGTTCCTCCAATTGTTATTTCCTGAACTTTTAATCCAAGAATGTGCCAATCTATGTCCATATGCCATCTTATGTAAGGATTATCTGTGTCTTTTACAAGTCTCCACCAAAACCACATTTCTTTTACATTTCCGACAAAAACAATTTCATGATAAAGAGTTTCAAATGCATCTTCTTCTCCTTCTGTTTCTGTTTTTCCGTCAGTTCCTTTCCACTCGTAATCTTTTAGCCACAAATACATTGCCTTATAAAGCTCTTCAAGATTAAAGAAATCTTTATATTTGACAGATGTTTTGCTTACAACATCTATTCTCCGGTTTCCTGGAACGCTATATGCAGGCATGATTATTCACTATTGTTTTTGATTTATAAATGTTGGCATCTAAGTTTTTAAAGAGAAATCAATGAACAAACAAAATGTTAGCAAGAACAATGAATGCAGGAGGTGATGGACGATGTTAATCGGAATAGTTCGGCAAGCCTAGTTGTGGAAAATCAACATTTTTTAAAGCAGCCACATTGGCAGAAGTTGAAATTGCAAACTTTCCTTTTACCACTATTAAACCAAATGTCGGTGTTGCTTTTGTAAAAACAGATTGTGCTGAAAAATATTTTGGAGTTAAATGTAATCCTCGAATTGGTTATTGTATTGATGGGAAACGTTTTGTGCCTGTAAGACTTATGGATGTTGCTGGTTTAGTTCCGGGCGCTCACAAAGGACTTGGTATGGGAAGCCAGTTTCTTGATGATTTAAGACAGGCGCATGTTTTAATTCATGTAGTTGATATTTCTGGAAGCGTCAATGAGAAGGGAGAGCCTGTTGAACCGCTTAGTTATGATCCTTTGAATGATGTTTTATTTTTGGAAGAAGAACTTGATTATTGGTATACGGGAATTCTAAAAAAAGGCTGGGATAAATTAGCAAGACAAGTGCAGCAGGAAAAAGGACAGCTGCACAAGGTTCTTGGCAAGCAATTAACTGGACTTGGTATTGACGAAAAAATGATTGAAAGAACAATCACAAAAATGAAATTAGATGCAGAAAAGCCAATTAACTGGACAGAAGAACAGCTTTTTCAGCTTGCAAGAAATTTAAGAATTGAGTCAAAGCCTATGATAATTGCAGCAAATAAAATTGATGTTCAAGGCGCAGAAAAAAATTTTGCAAGATTAAAAGAAAAATTTCCTGAATATGTTGTAGTTTCTTGCAGTGCAGAATCAGAAGTTGCTTTAAAGTTAGCGGCAAAAAATAATGTGATAAAATATATTCCTGGTGCAAGTGACTTTGAAATAATCTCTCCAAAAAAACTGTCAGATTCACAGAAAAACGCGCTTGAATTTATAAGAGAAAATGTAGTGAAGAAATATTCTTCTACTGGAGTTCAGGAAGTGCTCGACACCGCAGTTTTCAAATATTTAAAATATGTCGCAGTATTTCCTGGTGGAGTAAATAAACTGCAAGACCAACATGGGAATGTGCTTCCAGACTGCTTTTTATTGCCTCAAAATTCAACTGCTCTTGATTTTGCATATAAGCTTCATACGGATTTGGGCAAAAACTTTGTCAGAGCAATTGATGTAAAAACAAAAAGAACGGTTGGCAAAGAACATATTCTAACAAACGGTGATGTAATTGAAATCATTACAAGCAAATAAAGTTGTTGTATTTGATTTGGACGGAGTGATAATTGATTCTCTAATAGCTTTTTGGAAAGTGGAAAATTGTTTGTTTAAAAAGCTTGGAAGAAAAGGCATTACTTTGTTAGAATATCAAAAAGCATTTCTAAACAATCCCTGGCAATCTTTGTTTAAGATGGGCAAATTTGACAAAAAAGAACAAAAACAGCTCATCCAAATGACTGGTCCATTTACAAAAAAGCATTACAAAAAAGTAAAATTGCACAGTGGAATAAAAAAAGTAATAATAAAGCTTGCAAAATCTCATAAATTAGTAATAATTTCCTCAACTCCAGAAAAAAGCATTGATTTTGTGTTAAAAAAATATAAAATAAGAAAATATTTCAAAAAATTTTATGGAGCAGAAGCAGGAATAAAGAAGATTGTCAAGTTTAGAAAATGTCAAAGGGATTTTGGCAAAAATTTGATCTTCATAACAGATTCTGTTGGTGACATAAAGGAAGCAAAGCAAATGAAAATTCCAACAATTGGTGTAGGTTGGGGCTATCAACCATCTTCTTGGATAAAAAAAGCAAAGCCAACTTATTTTGCAAAAAACTCTGAAAAAATAATCAAGATTCTATCCGGCTAAGATTTCTATTAACTATTGTGACTCCTGTAACTTTGTTTTTTCCAGCTGCTTTTGATTTATACAATGCTTTGTCTGCCTCTCTGATCAACTCTTCTTTTGTCAATGTTTTGTCCATAGAGGTTGCAACACCAAAAGAGGCTGTTACTCTTCCAAGAGGTTGCATTTCTTCGCCTTCAAAGTACGTTTCTTCAATTATTTTTCTTATTTTTTCTGCAATATTTTTTGCTTCTGCTGGCTTTAGTGCTGGCAAAACAATAATGAACTCTTCTCCCCCATATCTTGCAACAATATCAACAGATGTTGTGTTTTCTTTCAGAATTCTAGCAAACTCTTTTAGTAATTGATCGCCTGCTAGATGTCCATGAGTATTATTGTAATGACCAAAATCATCAATGTCAAGCAAAACTACTGATAAATAATGGTCAAACTTTTTTGCCCTTTCAACTTCCATGTCAAATACCTCCATAAATTTTCTTCTGTTAAATATTTTTGTAAGAGGATCAATTGTTGCAAGCTCGCTTATTTTTTTATATTGTCGGGCATTTTGGATAGCAGTTGCTGCCTGATTTGTAATTGTGTTGAGAAGCTCCAAATCTTCATCACTAAGCTTTATTCCTTCTCCATAAAGCGTGATCATGCCAATTATTTCTTCTTTTAGTCTAAGAGGAAAAGAGATGCATGCCTGGTGTGTTGCAAGTCCTTTAAAGTGAGGATCACTTTCTATGTTTTTTATCATAATGAAAGTCTCCTTTAATTTCATTTCTTCAGCTATTTTGTTTTCAAATAACAAATAACTGTCTGGCAATTTTTCTATTGCCATTCTCAAGTTTTCTTCAAAAATAAAAACTGATGAATTTTGAGCGTTTACAGAGTTTTTCATAAAATTAAGGATTGAATTAAGAATTTCATCAAGATTTAATGTTGAATTTACAAGCTGTGAAATTTTGTGTAAAATTGTCAATGTAGAAACTTTTCTCTCTGTTGTATGCTTCTCGTGCATTAATCCTGGAATTGTCTGTGACAGGCTATAAAGCAAAGTCCCTATTTTTTCTATGGAACCTTTATCATGGACCCTTAATTCCCTTGAAGCATCAATGAGCTCTATTGCCTCTACTCCAATTTCTTCAGCAACCCTTCTGCAAAGATGAACATTTGGCTCATTTCTAATTATTGGACCAGCAGAAATTGCTCCAACTTGTTTTCCTTTTAGTGCTATTGGGACAAGAATATAAAACAAACCAGTATGACAATAATACATGTGGATATTGTCTTCTTTTGATCTTAATTCTTCGAGAGCTTTTACTCTACATTTGTGGCATTTTTCTGCACCAGCTTTTTTGTGTAGAACTATTTGGAGAAAAAACGGAAATTCTTTTGATTTGTAAATAATATTTCCTTGTGTATCAAGAGTTTGAATTGGAACATTAACTATTTCAGAGAATTTGTCTTGAATGCGTTTCCATGCTTCAAGATCAATGAGTTCAGAAAGTTTTTCATTTTGTATTTCGCTCATGCTATCTTTCTATGTTCTTCTAATGATCGCCAGTATCCTTTTTCTTCCAATAGTTGCATAACGGATTGTGAAATATCTGGATGATTTAAAAAGCTGTTTAATGTCGAATAGAAGTGCTTTCTTTCTTTGTTTTTAAAGGCTTTATTAAATTGTTGTATGTGTTTAGTTGGATCAAATCCCTTTTCTATTAATCTGCCATACAATTGCATTGCATCTTCAGGGCTGTTTAACAATCGGTAAAGTGCAAGATGACGGGTATAAGGAGTTATGTGTCCTCTTCCTCCAAATGCTTTTCCAACAATTGTACCTATGTCAGCATTTTCTAAAAGATCCTTGGGAGTCATTCCTGGTGCATACTGAGCAGCTCCAATTGTTATGTTTACAGTTCCTTTTTCTATTACAATTTCTCCTTTGTCATTGCGAATTTCAATATCTCTGATGGCTCTTATGATTTTGTTAGCCGTAAATACTGCACCATAAAGATCAGTTCTTGACATTAACATAGCAAACTCATCACCGTCGCTACATCTGTAGAGAATGTCATTATCTGCACGACAATATTTCCTGGCAGTTGCAACTACTTCTTTAATTGCAAGATCGACATTGTGATGGCCATATTTCTCATTCATTTCATGCATTCTATCAAAATCAATGTAAAGAATAGAGAATCTTCCTTTCATCTTTTCAGGAAGATCATTTTCAAGACCGCGCCTGTTTCTAAGACCTGTCAGAGGATCTGTCCAAGCTTTTCTTCTTACATCTAAAACTTCAGTTGAACGAAGAATTGCGTATGCCAATGGCTGTGCAGTCTGTGTCAATATTTCTAAATCTTCTTCCCCCCATCCACTGCCTTCTTCTTCTCCTCTGTTTGCAACTTCTAAGATTCCAACTGCTTTTTCTCCTCTATTTGTGCTGATTCCAATTTTTACCACTGATTTAGGTTCCAATCCATTTATTTTTTCTCTTATTTCAGGAGGCATACATTCTTGAACTTCTGGTAATTGGTGAATGTCTCTACACATTGCTCCTTCTTTTCTTCCTAGAAATAGTGCAGAAACCATGTTGTCTGAAGGAACAGGTTTACCCCTAATTCTTTTTTCTTTTGAATCATTTCCATAAGCGCCCCACATATAAGGTTGGCCAGAATTATCCAATAAAAGTAAATTAATTTCAGATCTAGAATATTCGCTTCTTATTATTTCGCAAATTTTTGGGAAAAGAACTTCTAATTCATGAGTTTTATTTGCAGCTTCTGAAATTTTCTTTCCAAATTTATGAACTTTTCTTTCTCTTATCCTTTTAATGCCATCAAATATCGGCTGATTCATGTATTTGAAATGATTAGTCATGTCTGAATCAAAATGAGATATTTCTCCAGCGTGCATGTGAACATATCCCCTTGGTTTTTCATATTTTAGAGACTCATCTCTTAACAATTTTCCATCAGGTTTATTTTCTAAAACTTCATTTATTATAAAAGTAAATTGAGATCCAATTCCAGGAATGACTCTTGTTGCAGGAAGTTTTGATGTATCATTTATCCATATAGCTCTTTGACTATAGACAGAAGTAAGAACTCTTGTAGCGGCTTCTCTTCTGGATCTTAATGGATCTTGATCTACATAACCAAAAGACTGCCTATATGCAAGTTGGGCTAACAAGAATCTTTCAGCTCTTGGCAAAACTACGTCATGAAGAAAAGATGAATGCCCTTCTCTTAATTCTTCATCTAAAGCAATAGTTATTTGATCTAAACTTATGCCAGAATCATGCCTTACTTGCTCCCAGAACCAGTCAAAATTAAATCTTTTTAGAAATGCAATTTCAGCTCCAAAATTTTCTTCTCCTCTTCTATATTCTAAATCAATGTAGGAAAAAAGAACTTCTCCTATTTCTTCAAATTTTTTAGCGTTTGTTGTTTTTCTATAGAAATGAGCAGCACTTTCAAGGCTCGATACTTGCTTGACAAGTGCTTGATTTATTGTCTTTTGTAATCTATTAATTCTTCTAAGATTTCTGTTTCTTTCAAGAAGCAATTTGCTTCTTTTTTTTGCTCTGCTTTCTCCTTCTTGTCTTTTGAGAATATCTTCTATTGTTGCAGGATCAGGAGCAACTAATGGAGAAATAGGGCGTTCTGTACCCTCCTCTCTTACTAATCTTTCAGTCATTGTTTATCACTGTATTGCGATCGCTGTAATCGCTGTTCAGTATACTTAATTCCCTACTAGTATGTCTATTTAAAGATTGTTGTTCTCAAATTGTGCCTATGTGTCACTCTTAGAGTGACATTTTTGATTGTTTAAAAGCCATTTCGCAATATTTATTAATATGGAAGAGCATAGAAAGATACTCGTGAGGGATAGTGAGTAGTTTATTCTCAATACCACAGCAAGTCAAAAGTATAGTTAAGTTTGTGCTGGATAGTGATTCTAGGCAATATAAAAGTGGGGTGGTTGAGTTGCCAAGAAGAACAGGGGATGGTTATTTATATGCTGATGCTGGCTTAGTTGTTCCTATATATGAACAAGCCCTTCCAGATAATATTGCTCTGGTTAGAGAGGGAATAAGATATAAAGAAATAAATATTGTTGGAACATGTATTGGAGGAATAGGTGAAAGAGAAAATCTTGTTGGCATTTTAGCAGAAGCTCCTTCGCTTTCAGAATCAGGCATAGAAAGCACCGTCAAGTTTGTTGCTGAATGCATTCTTTACTCTGGAATCAAGGAGTCAGTTGGAATTGTTTCCACAGCAGTAGATACTTCATTAACAAGAGAATATGCTCAATATATGAAAAGGCTTTTGGAAAAAAGAGGGATTCCAATATTGCAAGTTGCTTATGGGGATCGCGACAGAGTGGAAGCTGATCTTGAGCGAGAAATGTTGGTTGCTTTTGACTCACGTTACCCATTGAGCACAAGAGTTGAAGTGCCAATAAGAAGAATACTTAATTAGTTTTTTATTTTTATCAGCTTAGTGAACTTTTCCCGTTTAGCTTGAAAGCACCTTTTTATCAATAGTTTTTTATAGCATTCTTTATAACTATCGTCGATGAATGAAGAGGTAAAAAAGGACATACTTTCTATTATTGAAAGAGCTCAGCCTTTGCTCGACAAAGAAGATAGCTCTGCTCTTGCTGAACTTAGCAACCATACAACTCATTCTGCATCTATTTTTCAGGATGATGATTCAATAACAATTGCAGTTGTGGTTTATGCGCTTTCAAAAATTCTTTTACGACAGGAAGTTGAAGGAATCTCTGAATGGAAAGATGTCAAAAAGAAATTTATCGCAGACTTAAAAATGGCTTATGCTTCTTTAGAGCAGCAAAACGTAGTAAAATACAGAAAATTAGTGAAAGAATTGCTAAGACATGTTTCTGAAATTGACGACAGACTGCAGTTATTTATTGAGCATGTAATAACTGAAGCAAAAGTAAAGAAGGGAAGCAAATTGTATGAACATGGGATTTCAATAGAAAGAGCTGCACAAATCCTAGGAGTTTCTCAGTGGGAATTAATGAGCTACATTGGAAAAACAAAGATTGTTGATGAAATTGAAGAAGAATGTGTTTCCTGTGATTTAAGAGTTGAATTTGCAAAAAAATTGTTTGGTGTAAATTATGAAAAGCATAGTTTTTGATACAGGCCCTTTAATTAGTCTAGCAACAAATAATTTGCTTTGGATACTTAAGCCATTAAAGGAAAGATTTGGAGGAGAATTTTACATTACAAAAAGAGTAAAGCAAGAATTAATTGACACTCCTTTGCGAATCAAAAGATTTGAACTGGAAGCAATGCAAGTCTGGCAATGTATTAAAGATGGAACAATTTCAATTATTGAAAATCCAGAAATTCACAAAATAGAAAGAAAAATGCTTCAACTTGCTAATACCAGCTTCAAAGCAAAAGGAACTTGGATAAAAATTGTTCATGAGGCAGAAATGGAAAGTGTTGCTGCTGCAATATTTCTGGGATCAAGTGCTGTCGTTGTTGATGAAAGAACAACTCGTGTTTTGATTGAGAATTCTCCAAAGCTAACAGAAATATTTGAAAGAAAACTACAAACATCTGTAGAATTCGACAAAAACAACATAAAAGAATTCAAAAAGATTTTTAATGAAGTAAAAATTATTCGTTCTGTTGAGCTCATTACTGTTGCATACAAGTTAGGATTGCTTAAGGATTATGTGCTTGGGAGTGACATTGTGGATCATCCAAAAGAAAGATTGCTTAATGCTGCTCTTTGGGCATTAAAAATCAGGGGATGCTCGATATCAAGAGAAGAGATAGAGCAAATAGTAAGTGAGAACGCATAGTATGAAAAAATGCATAATCTGCGGGAAAGAAGCAGTCCTGATGATAAAGGACACAAGCGATTACTATTGTCAGTCATGTGCTGAAGAAAGTTTTGCTGATATTTCTTATTTGCAAAAAATCGAGGAACAAGAAAAAGCTGTAAATAAAGTTGTAGAAGAGAAAATTGATCAAAATGAAAACCTCTCATAGAGAAATAAAAGATATCATAAAAGCACTAATTGTTGTTTCTCTTGCATTTACGATAGCAAGCACAAGCATTTCTGATTTTTCTATCGCAAAAATAATTATTGTTGGGATATTTTCTACAATTGCAGTAG
>JAWCRX010000013.1:0-12630 GCA_038869035.1 Candidatus Woesearchaeota archaeon
TGTCTGCTAACTTCATAGAAGATTGCGTTCTCAATTTCCTTAAAGCCAGTAACATTTTTTATCTCTGCTCTTGTGAAGTTGCTTTCCTTTATTGATACATTGATATCTGCTTTAATTACATTTTTTTCTATATCAAAGATTTCTAAGTAGCCAAGAATTGTAACAAGCTTATTCATGAATTCGCGGGCTTCTTCCGGAGAACTCAAGTCCGGCTCTGTGACAATTTCCAATAAGGGAGTGCCGGAACGGTTGTAATCTATTAGGACATATTTTGATCTTTCAATGCTTTCTGGATGGACAAGTGAAGCAGGATCTTCTTCCATATGAATTCTTGCAATGCGAATTTCCTTGCCAGACTTTAGTTTTAGTTTTCCTTTTGTGCCAAGTGGAGCTTCATATTGAGTAATCTGATAATTTTTTGACAGATCAGGATAAAAATAAGATTTTCTTGAGAACAAAACTGATTTTGCTACTTCACATTCAAGCGCTAAACAAAGTTTTAATGCATATTCTAACACTTTTTTGTTAAATACTGGTTTGCTTCCAGGATGGCCAAGACAAACCGGACAAACATTTGTGTTTGGAATGTCTTCTCCTTGAGCTGGACAACCACAAAACATTTTTGATTCTGTATTTAATCCAATATGAATCTCTAATCCAATTTTTATGTCTTCATTCATGCTAATGTACACTTTCCTTCAATACATCTTGGCTTTAGATTTTCATTGCAGGCATACCTTGCTACACAAAATATTTCTTTGCATTTTTCTGTCATTTCTGCTTCATATTTTTGTTGCAGTGATTTTGCAATTGCCTTGCTTTGTCCTCCCATCTGGCAGCCACAACAGTCTTCTTTTACTATAACACAGTCGTTGTCGCTTGCGCATTCTGTTGTTTGAATTGGCTGCGATGTTTGTTGGGCACATGCAATTATTAATATCAACAATAACACTAAAAAATTTTTAATTCCTTTCATACCAATCACCTACCTGAATTAATTTTTTTTCTTCAAAATGATTTGCAGTCAACAAAAGTCCAACTGGCAAATTTTTTTCTTTTCCAATTGGAACATTAAGATGTGGCATTCCTGCCAAATTCGGGCCAACTGTAAGGATGTCCATTAGATAATTTTGCAACGGAGAGAGTTTTTCTATCTCTTCAAATTTTGGCGGCAAAATCGGCATTGTAGGCGTTGCAATTATATCGACTTCTTCAAACGCTTTTTTGTATTCTTGAATTATTTTTGTCCTTACCTTTAATGCTTTAATGTAATAAGCATCCCTGTAGCCCGCCATCCTTGCGAATGTTCCAAGAATTATCCTTCGTTTTGCTTCTTTGCCAAAACCATTGCTTCTTATTTTCGCAAAAAATTCATTGTAGCTGCCTTCAAGGTCTTCTGTATAGCCATATCTTAATCCACAGTATTTTGCTAAATTTGTACTGGCTTCGCTTGTGGCAATTATGTAATAGCAAGAAAGTGCATACTCTGTAGTCAAGGGAAGGGAGATTTCCTTTATTTGTGCACCTGCATTTTGAAGCTTTTTGATTGCTTCATCAAATTTTTTTTGCACAGCATCCTGAAATCCTTGTTTAAATTCTTTTACAACCCCAATTTTTAGTTCTTTAATATCTTGACCAAGATATGCTCCATATTTTTCCTTTTCTTTATTTGTGGATGTAGAGTCTTTTTCATCATAGCCGGCAATAATTGTTAAAGCAAGCGCAATATCTTTCATTGTTTTTGCCATTGGACCAATTTTGTCAAGCGAATTTGCATAATCCATTAACCCATATCTGCTCACTAAGCCGTAGGTTGGGCATAATCCAAATACTCCACAAAATGATGCTGGTGTAACAATGCTTCCTCCAGTAGATTCTGCAATTGCGATGTGATTGTCAAGCAATAAAGTTGCTCCTGCAGCTCCTCCTGAACTTCCTCCAGTAACGCGAGTTTTGTCGTGAGGATTTAAAGGCACTTTAAAGTCAACTCCAACATTTATGTTAAAGCTTCCAAATCCAAATTCGTCCTGTGATGTTTTTCCTATGATTATTCCCCCTTCTGCCCTTATTCTTTCAACAACTGTTGCGTCAAACAATGGTTTATATGTCGAGAGAATTTTGCTTCCAGCAGTTGATTCCATTCCTTTTACACAAATGCAATCTTTTATTGAGATAAGTTTGCCAGCTAATTTCCCGCGGCTATTTTTTTGTTGTTCTTCTATGTCATCAGCTATCGTGTTAAAATAATGATATTCTCGATTTATCTTGCGAATTTTTTCTTCTATTGGGTTCATACTATTTTTGGCCCTTTAAAGTAGCCATCCTTTTTGTGCTCTGTTAATGACAATGCTTCATCTTGCGACAGGCAAGCTGTTGTTTCATCTTCTCTTATTCTATTTTTGATTGGAATCGGATGAAGGGAAATTTCTGTATTCTTTGTGTCGGCCTTGTCGAGTTTTTTGAAACTTTCAAGAATTTCCTTTAATTGAGGAGCAAATTCTTTCACTTCTTTGTCTGTTAATTCCAAACGAGCAAGAAATGCAATGTGTTTAATGAGATTCTCGTCGACTTTCATGGAAATGTTCTATCAGAATTCTATTTAAAACTATTGCTTAGTTATGTTCTTTTTTGCAACAGGGTCCAATTGTATGTGCAGTTCTTTTAGCTGATCATCTTCCCATGCTGTTGGACAACTATCCATTGGGCACTCTGTTGCTTTTGTTTTTGGAAATGCGATAACTTCGCGGATGTCGTTTGTTCCAGACAATAATGCAACTAATCTGTCAAATCCTATTGCAAAGCCGCCATGTGGAGGGGCTCCATATCTGAATGCTTCAAGCAAAAATCCAAACTTTTTTTCTGCATCTTCTTTTTTTAAGCCAATAACTGCCATCACTCTTTCCTGAATGTCTGGGCGGTTTATTCTAATGCTTCCGGACAAGAGTTCGATTCCATTTAAGACAAGATCATATAAAATTCCCTTTACTTTTGCAGGATCAGACTCAAGATATTGTATATGTTCTGGCTTTGGAGATGTAAAAATGTGGTGTGCAGGAGCCCATTTTTGAGCTTCTTCATCCCATTCAAATAAATTAAAGTCAGTTACCCAACAAAATTTTAATTCTTCTTTTTTGTAGAGATTAAGTTTTTCTCCCAAATATTTTCTTAATCCTCCAAGAATATCATTTGTTGCTTTTTTGGAATCAGCAATAAATAAAATTGTTGTTCCTGGCTTTGCCCCAATCTTTTTGATGATATCTTTTTGCATATTTTCTAAAAATTTTGCAATTCCTCCCTCAAAGCCAAGAGAAGTTACTTTAACCCAAGCTAATCCTTTTGCTCCAAATTCTTGTGCTATTTTTGTTAATTCTTCTATTTCTCCTCGAGTAAAATCTTTGTCTGGATTTATGCATTTAACAAGCTCTGCCTGCTTGAAAACATTAAAGTCTGCTTTTTTTGCAATTTCAGTTATATCATGCAAATGCAAATTAAATCTTATATCGGGCTTATCAACTCCATAAAGGTCGATTGCTTCATCATAAGAAATTCTTGGAAAAGGAGTTGCAATGTCTAAGTCAGCAGCTTTTTTTAACATATGTTTAATAAGTCCTTCAACAACTTCGTAGATATCTTCTTCTTCGATAAAAGACATTTCAACATCGATTTGTGTAAATTCTGGCTGACGATCTGCTCTAAGATCTTCATCACGCAAACATCTTGCAAGCTGATAATAACGATCACAACCGCTTACCATGAGAATTTGTTTGTAAAGTTGAGGAGATTGTGGCAGAGCAAATATTTTTCCAGGATGAATTCTTGATGGTACAACATAATCCCTTGCTCCTTCCGGCGTTGCTCTGATTAGGAGGGGAGTTTCGATTTCTAAAAAATGGTGCTTGTTCAGGTATTCGCGAGCTGCCTGAGCCAAATTGTGACGAAGCTGTAAATTTTTTTGCATTACTGGTCTTCGTAAATCAAGATAGCGATATTTTAGACGAGCGTCTTCGCCAGCAATTACTCTATCTTCAACTTCTAAAGGAGGCGACTCTGATTTGTTTAATGTAATTAAGTGTTTTACAAGCACTTCAATTTCTCCTGTTAAAATTTTAGGATTAGTCATTCCTTCTGGTCTATGTCTTACTTTGCCTTTTACTTGGATGACATCCTCCCTTCTTAATTTATCTGCTTCAGAAAAATGTTCATTATCTGGATTAATTACAATTTGTGTAATTCCATAACGATCTCTTAAGTCGATAAAAATTACTCCACCATGGTCTCTCCTAGAATGAACCCAGCCAGACAAAGTTACATCTTTGTTAACCTCTTTGCTGGTTAGTTCTCCACAAGTATGAGTTCTTAACATGTTTTTCTGAATTGAAATATTGTTTATAAATCTATTGAGCAAAAGGGCTTCATCCTAAATATGGGCTAGGCTGAATTTTGCGAAGACTTTTGTTGCTCAATTTCAAGCTGACAAGGGGAAGTCCCTTAGGGAATGGCAAAACTGTTTGACTTTTTGTCCAGCAAAAGATATAAAAACTCAAGCACGGTGTTAATAATAAATAATATGGCATCTGAAAATATTGTTAACTATTTAAGGGAAACCAAAAAAAGAGGATATTCTTTTGATAATGTAAAGCTTGCTTTGTTGAAAAAAGGATGGCCGGCACAAGATATTGACAAAGCATGGAATTATATCTTGAAAGAAGAAAACTTTTTTGGAAAAAGATTTTTTTCTTTAGCAGTTTTAGGGTTATTAGCTGGAAACTTGTCAATAATTGTTGTTTATTTATTGCTTTTGCTTTATGTGATAGAGAGCCTTTACTTAGGATATTTTTTACTTTCAGTTATTGCAATTCTTGCGGGATGGTTTACTTATATGAATTTGAAAAAAATGAGTGATAACATTGATCTTATAACAATGATTGCAGTTAGCATTTATTTTTTTTCAATGCTCTTGCTGACAATGGTGTTAATTGTGCTGATGAATATTGATAGTGGTGCGACATTTATAAGCAAAGCAACAATATTTCTTTCAGTGATATTGTATTTTGGATTTTTTCATGCTTTATTAATAAAAGAATTTTTTAAAGAAAGGCTTCATCTTGACTTCTTTGTAACTTTCTCTGCACTCATAGTTTTACTTGTCTTTCTTATTGGTTATATCATGGACAAATTATTATTTTAAAATTATTCAACATAAATTTTGATTTGATCCGGATTGTATTTCCAATCAACCGGAATTTTGCCTGTGCGTTTGTAATATTTTGCAAGTCTTCCTATTTTTGCTTCTGTTAATTGTAGTCCTTTTAATGCAGTGCCGTCTTTTTTATTTTCTTGCAGATGTTTTCTTATTGCAACTGCTCTCCTGAACAATGATATGATGTCTTCTGGCATTTCTCTGAGTAATTTCTTTTCTCTAAGAATCTCAGCAAGTCTTTTGCCAGTAACTTTTCTTACATCTGGCACACCATAAGTATCTCTAAGAATCATTCCTATATCAGAAAGACTTTTCCCCTCTTTTGCCATTTTAGAAATAATCATCTCTAATTCTGTGCTCTTATAGCGAACCCATGAAGGCATTTTTTTAGTTAATGGCTTCTTGCTTCCTGCTTTCCCTTTCCTTCTTGAATACATTCTGGCCATAGACTTCCTGCAAAATACGAGTGTTATATAAACCTTTACTTGAAAACAGCCAACTTTGCTTGATTGTCTTTGCCAAGGAATACTGCTTGTTTTTTTCCATCGATATTCAGGAAATGCAAACATTGTTGTGAAGTATCTGCCCAGATTTCAAAGTCTTTTTCTCTTGCGTCATTGCAGAACCATATGTCGTCAAATGCTTTCTTTGATGCGATTCTAAAGCGAATCTTCTCAAGCACATCTCTGTGTATTAAAATAGCTCCTAAGCCGGTGGCGCGTATGTTGTATAGGCCTGGAGTTCTTGCTTCTTTGTTCATGAAAGTCATTTTTTCTTTTTGATCAGATTCTTTCCACAGCAATGGCCTGATTCTTTGTTCTCCTTTGAAGCGATAAATTGTCCAATACACTGCTGAAACAATTTTCTTATTGTGAGCAAGAAGCTTCTCAATCACATCAGGGGGGGCAATAACATCTTGCTCAAGAGAAAAAAAGTAATCATAGCCTTCTTCCAAGCATTTTTCCCTCAAAATATTTCTTCCATTAACAAGAGTTTGTAAAGGAGAATCTGTTGGCTTGTCTTTGATGACAGCTATCCCAAGAGACTCAAGCTTTTGCTTGTAATCATTTGTCTTTGAATTATCAACAAGCACCACATCTTTGTTTTTGTATGTTAAAGAGCGAATTCCTTTTACAAACTCATTCAAACAGTAAGATTTTCCTTCGTATGTTGGACACCCAACAAGGATTCTGGTCGTAAATTTATTCATAAAAATAAGAATTATTATGTAGTTATAAATTTTATAGAAACGTTTTTATACTATACTAGATTTCCACACTAGTATAGGGTTAGCGAAAATGCAAGGCATTTTCTAATCTCGAGAAAAGCAAAACTTTTCGCGACACGGAAATTCCCTGAATTTCCTTTGTCTTCATATAACTCAGAGGGGGATGGTTATGAAAAAAACAATTGTTTTCACTTTGATGCTTGTTGTGGCTGCTTCATTAGTTGTAGCTCAAGCTGATCAAGTAGAAGACTGCCAAGAGCAAACTCAAAAAGTCGGCTATGTTGATGCTGGTTTGATAAGAGTAAAATATTTTAGAAGAGCTAATTATGACGAACATTTTGACAGATGCAAAGATTACAATTATTTATTGCATTATTCATGCAAGAATCCTCATCCAGCAACTCCTACATTAATAAGATGCCCTCTTAGATGCCACAATGGAGGCTGTCTTGGAAGTTATAGTGCAGTAGTTCAACAATCTAACTATATGAAGGACAAGTCAGCAACAAAAGACAAATATCTCGGCAGAGCTTATCAACTAAGACCAAAGAGCATTCTTTATGAGGAAAGATACCCGAATCAGTACAAGCCTTTTTCTCCTACTTATTTATGTGAAGAAACTGATGATGGCGATGATTATGCAACAAAAGGAACTACAAAAGCAGTTTACAGCAATGGAGCAGTCTATGAGAATGAAGATTATTGCAAGGATGAAAGATATCTAATAGAATACAGCTGTGCACAAAGATCTGCAATTACGCCAAGAACAATAGCATGTCCTTTGAAATGTGATAAGGGTGCTTGTGTGAATAAATACGTTTAGTTATATTTAGTTTCAAAGGAAAAAAGAAAAGAGGTGGATCATGAGGAAAGTTCTTGTTGCTGTTGTGTTCTGTATCTCTTTGCTAGTCATTAGTGGATTCCATCTTTATACTCCTCGAAAAGGGCTTGGAAAAGAAATAACTACGGATGTTAAAACTTGTACTGATACTGACTCTGACAGCTTTTATCAGCAAGGAACTCTTGAAGTAGAATATGTTAGTGGAGAAAAAGAGCATTTCAAAGATTATTGTATTGGAGAAAACTTGTTCGAATACAGCTGCTTTGAAGCAAAGCCAAGAGCACCTAAAGCAGTTTATTGCAAGGCAACATGCAGATTGGGAAGATGTTATGATGTTTATAATACAACTTTTGCTTCTGGACAAAATTTTTCAATAACAAGAGAGCAATCTAAGGAAGCTTATCTAAAAAGAAAGCAGCTTGAAGAGGAAAGAATCCTTAGATTGAGGCAAATAAAAGATATTGCTGGAAATATCATCTCTTTTAAAAATAAAGTAAGCACTGCCATTGATTCTTGCGAAGAGACCGATGACGGATTAGATAGATATCGGAGGGGCGATATTGAGATTGGCTATGCAAACGGAGAAAAAGAACACTTCAGAGATATTTGCAGAGGGGACACTTTGTTTGAATATCATTGCGATAAAGATTCTCCAAGAAAGCCAGAGATAATAAGATGCAAACTTGGATGTAGAAATGGAATTTGTGTAGATACTTATCAATCTCCTGCCGGTCATGAAAAAGCAAAATCGTTTTCGCCAAGAAGATTAAGGGAAAGAAGAGAATATGAAAAGCTTCCTGAACATCTTAAAGCAATATATGATAAGCCCATAAACGAATCTTACTTGTATTTTAATTCGAAACAGGAAAAAGAAAATCTAAGAAAAAGCTATGTAACTAACTGCACAGAAACAGACAATGGCAAAGATATATTTTCAGCAGGAACTCTTACATTGAGATATCAGGAAGGAACAGAGACATTTTATGAGAAATGTCTTGACAGATTTCATGTTTTTGAATATAGTTGTAATGGCAGATTTCCAAGAACAGCTACTGCCATCCAATGTCCTTATGGCTGTCAGTTAGGGGCATGTGTAAAAAGGATTTAGAATTAACTAAATTACAGCCCCGGGCAGACTGTCGAGCAATTTCTTGCTATTCGAACTGCCGTCAATGGCTCCAAAGGCCACTATCCTTGACCGCTAGACGACGGGGCTATAAATGTGAGTAAATTCTACCACCTTAAAAACTGTGCTACTGAGCAAAGCGAAGTAGCCACATCTTTGTTCCTTTCTCGCGAGAAAGGGCTATGGCGACGGGGCTATTTGCAATAGTTAGTTACTTTATTTTGTTTAAAAAGCTATGCTCCTAAAGAGGATTATTGCGTAAAGGAAAAGATTTATAAAGAGCAAGGCGTTCCTTTCTATAATTACCATTAAGTAGGGGGTGTAGTTAAATGTTAAAAAGAAACTTGTTAGTGTTGATGTCTGTTGTGATAATCTCTATACTTTCAGTTGCAGTTGTTGCAACACATTTAGGATACGATAAGACAGAAACTATTATGTCTGATGAAGAGCAATTAAGAGTATCTCAAGAACATGAAATAACGGGAACAGGAAGAAATGTAAAATGTACTGAATCACTAACCAAAAGTGGGGCAACAAGAGTTTTAATTGAATTTCTTGATAGAGATTCTCACATATACAAAGAAAGCATGTGCATTGACTATAATACAATTAGATACTACAGCTGTAATAACTTCTATCCAGAAACTCCTATTACAAAGAAATGTGCTCTCAGATGTTTCAACGGCCATTGTGTAGATTCTTTCAATGAAGTATTGAATAGGGATTCACTATATCTAAAAGACCAACCAGTTAACGATAAAAGAAAAATAGCAGGCATAGATCGCCCATACTACAAACCAATGCAGGAAACCTATCAGCCATATAAGAAAGTAAAGAACTTTGAAACTAAAATTGATCTTGAAGATTCTAGAGTACAATATTCCTCGGAGGGAAAATGTACTGATACAGATTCAGACAACGAAGCAAAGCCTGGCAGATTAACTCTGCAAGCACCAAATGCAAAGTATTCTGAAGTGTATGATGACAGATGCAAAGACTATAGCTACAAGTTTGAATATTCATGTAAAAATGCAGAGCCAACAGTACCTTCTCTTGTAAAATGTAACTTGAGATGTGTAAATGGCGAATGTATAGAAAGTTATGCCCAAGCTGTAAGAGCTAATTACCGCCGATATTAAGGCGGCTTTTTTATTTTTGTTGCTGGGGGTTGTATTAGGGAGGCTGAAAGATATGCAATCAAGAACTATTTTGTTTAGTGTTTTGGTTTCTATAGTGACAATACTGTTGGCTGTTAATGTAGCAGCATTCCATACACATTATGTGCCTTTGGTAGAAAAGGGTTATTACGCATCATGTGAAGAGACTGACTCAGGCGACGATTCTACAAAGAAAGGAATTATGACTCTTGTTGATTCTTATGGTCATGCAAACAAGTATGAAGATATATGTTCTGATTTTCAGCACGTAAGGGAATATTCATGTGGAAGTTTACATCCAGCAAGCCCATTCACCAGAAAGTGCGACTTAAGATGTGTAGATGGGGCTTGCGTAAATAGCTATGGAAAAATTGTTAGCAAATTCTCAAATTATTTGAGAGATGTTCCTTCTACTGAAAAACAAGTTGAAACAAAAAAAGTTGAAGTAGCAAAACCAAGACCTTCTACAAGAGCTTATGTTGCTGCATCTTCTGACGCAATATTTAAGAGATATGCTGATCAATACTCAACTCAAATAGAGTGTGCAGAAACAGACGGTGGATATGTGCCAGGCAAAAAGGGAAAGATAATGATAAGATATCCAGGAAATTCTGAAACAGTTGAATATGAAGACAGATGCAAAAACTGGCAGCACGTTTTAGAATATAGCTGTGAGACTGTACATCCAGGAACACCTAAGATACATCGCTGTGACTTTAGATGTATGGATGGCGAATGTTCTGAGATGTTTGATGAAATAGTCAAACAGAAATACAGAGGAAAGGCATAAAGGCCTTTCTTATTTCTTTTTTAATAAATTAAATAAGTTTTCCTTTATAAACTCAACAAGCTTTTCCTGCTTCTAAATCATTTTCAATATTAAGCCGCGATTACCAATATTCAACTAATTTTCATCTTTAAATACTTGAACATCTTTTTGTTTCCTGAGATGACTTTATGGACAAAGCCCGAAACAATTGTAAGAGCAACCATTAGTATGTTGATGGCTTTTTTTCTGGAATAAAACAATTGCTGATTTAGCTGGACATTCTATTGGAGAAATAAAAGAAGCACTTAGGGAAGCAGGTTGGAGTCAGAAGCATATTGAAAAGGCTTTCAGTAAATTAAGATAAATTTTCACAAGTTTTTTATATCCATATCATTAAGAGGTACCATGAAAAGATCAACAATCATCTTTTCCTTGTTTATTCTTTTTATCTTGATGGTAGCATGCAAAAAGGAAGCAGCAAAATTTGAGCCCGCTTTGGTTGATAAGGAAAAGGATGAATATGCTGGGCCGGTTGTAAAGAAGGCCCCTAGACAGTTTACTCCTGGTTGCCAAGATTCAGACAATGGAATAAAGGCAGAGGAGTTTGGCTTTGTCAATGGCACTTATGATGATGGCGTTGCTTTTGAGCAAAGGGATAGTTGTGTTGGCCCATTTTTGGTAGAGTACTTCTGTCTTGAAAATACTCCAGCAAACAAAAACATAAAATGCGAAAATTGTCAGGAAGGCGTTTGTAAGAAATCTGATTGATTATATTTTCTTTGGGATTTGCTTGACTAATTCATGAAAGTCCTTCTCTATCTTTTTAGTTGTTGCATCATAAACTTTTTCGTCATCAATAATTTCATACTGGTGAATCATAATGTTTCTTATCCCCTTTGCATTCTGCAAATTCTCTGATAATTTTTTATCAATTATTTTGTTTTTTTCCAACAAATAAATGCTTCTTTATCATCTGTTGGAGAACCAAGTTTTCTCTCTCTTATAATCATATAAACTAAATCTACTATTGCTTCAATAGTTTTTTCAAAATATCTTTCACAGGCAGCTTTGTCTTTTATGCTGCTGGAGTAATCCTCAAATGTTTTTGGAGTTATAGATTCAAGTTTTTTCTTACATCTTTATCTTGCTTTAATAAAAATGCTAATTGTGCCATAACCATTATTATGGTTATATCTATATATAAATATGTTGATTTTATGCTATGAATTGCTTGAGAAACTCTTCTTCAGTAAAATGTAGTTTGCCTGGAACAATTATGCAGCAAGGAGAAGAGCCAAACTCAATTGTTTTTATTTTACTAATTTCGCCATAGGCAATTTTTTGAGTGTCGCTTCCTAATCTAGCACACCCGATTATTTTTGTATTCTCAGGCAAATTTAGCCTATCGCAGGCTTCTTTTATTGTCATGAATTTGTTGTTCAATGGATCTAAATCGAGCAACACAAGAGTGTGCATGCCATTTTTTAGATTTGTTAAAATTCCGTCCATGTGACTTTTGCTTTTATGGAAGGGAATTGAAACTACTTTTCCAAAATTATAAAGCTGCAATCCAGTTTCTCCAACAGCAGTCAAAACAGACGCATTATGTATGATTTTCACGTCTATTTTTTTCTCTTTTGCCTGGTTTACCAAGTCAATGTGTGTTGTTGCACCAAACGGATCTCCAATAACAAGAAACGCAACGTTTTTCTTCTTTGCATCTTTGAGAATTTCACCTGACTTTTGCTCAACTAACTCCCTGTGAGCCAAGATGATTTTTTTCCCATAAAGTTTTTCCAGCTCTTTAACATTAGTTTGGAGGACAGAAGTATAGCTCTCGAGGAAAACTTTATCGCACTTTTTTATGGCTTCAAGTCCCTTTAATGTAAGGTCTTTCTCGTCATTTAAGCCAAGGCCTATTATGTACAGCATGAAAAGAGAAACTTAGTCTAGATTAAAAAGATATTGACTGAGTGAATTTTGCTATCTATGAAATGCTTGGTCTTTGTCGATAGTGCTGCGTTCTCAGGTAATTGTGAGCAAGTGATATGAGCTCACTTGCATTTACCTGAAACATTCCCCCGCGACTCACTAGAAATATTTGATGAAAGCATTTTTCATTTCTTCGCGTGATGATAACAAAATTCATCTAACTAAATCAGTTGACAAATGTGGAGATTTGTATACTAGAATATCTAGATTGTAGCTTAAATATATTTATATAGGTATTTTTCAAGAAAATAAAGAATAAAAGTCGGGCAAATCAAATATTTTTTCTGGGCAAATAGTTGGAAAACCTCTGTGAAGTT
>JAWCRX010000014.1:0-11137 GCA_038869035.1 Candidatus Woesearchaeota archaeon
GAGTCTGAAATTTTTTCAAGGCGTGCTCTTATTTCTATTGAACTTAGTTTTTTTTCATCTTCGAAGAAAGTATATGGCTTTTCAAGAGTGATTTTTCCCTGTTTTCCACCACAATGAGGACATTTTTTTTGTGCAGCAAGCTCTGCAGCAATTGATTTTGCTTCATCTCTTGCAATATCAATTCCAGCTTCAGCTTCTATTTTCTTTAAGTGTTCTTCATATTTCTTTATTTTTGCCTCAGGCAACAAAGCTCTTCCACAATCTCTACAAGTTCCTTTCAAAAGAGTATAGACTGTTCCAACAAATTTAATGTGAATTACTGGCCTTGCAAGTTCCATGTAACCAAAATGACCTGTGCATTCTTTTAGTTTGCTTCCACATGTTCTACATCTTAAGCCAGGATCAATTACTCCTAATCTTGTATCCATTAATCCGCCATCGACAGGATAACCCTCTCTGTCGTAAAGCTCTGGAGTTACAATCTTTGTTGCAGCCATTTTCTTGATTAATTTAGGGCTAAGAATTCCAAAAATTATTGCTTCAACTTTTTTGTATGTTGGTTTTTCTTCTAAGCTCATGTCTAAAACCTCTGCTTCACAAGAAAATGCAAAGCATTTTCTGTGCCCAGAAAAGCGAAGCTTTTCTTGGGTTTGATCATTTGAAATTTTGCGAAGTTAAATTTCATTATTTCTTCACCTAAAACTTATTCTTCAACTTTAGTTGCGGATAAATCCCCAAACTTCTGAATTCATCAAGTATTAATTTGAATGCATAGCTCATTTCTACATAACTTATTTCGACATTTTCTCCACAAACTGTACAATAGCTCCTGTTTTTGTATTCATCATGGATTGCAATCATTCCACAGCTTTCACATATTGGCACAATTGTTCTATCAGAGTCAAATCTTTCTTTGAGCAATAATGATGCACCGTGTGCAACAAATGTATCTTTTTCCATTTCTCCTAATCTTAGTCCGCCTTCTTTTGCTCTTCCTTCTGTTGGCTGTCTTGTCAATAATTGTATTGGCCCTCTCGCTCTTGCATGGATTTTATTTGCAACCATGTGCTTTAATTTTAAGTAATACATATTTCCTATGTAAATTTTAGCGTCAAGTTGTTCTCCAGTTATTCCATTATACATTGTCTCTGTTCCATTTTCTCTAAAGCCAAGCTCAAGAAGTTCTTTTCTTATCTTTTCTTCAGGTTCAGTCTCAAAAATAGTTCCATTAATATATCTTCCAGCCAATCCGCCAACTTTTCCCGCAACCAATTCTAAGACGTGGGAGACTGTCATTCTGCTTGGAATGCTGTGCGGAGAAAAAATAACATCAGGAGTTATTCCAGAAGCGCTAAATGGCATATCGCTTTTAGGCATTATTATTCCAATTACTCCTTTTTGTCCATGTCTGCTTGTAAATTTATCTCCTATTTCAGGAATCCTTTCATCCCTTATTCTCACTTGTACTAACTTATTTCCTTCTTCATTTTCAGAAATTAAAACAAAGTCAACAATTCCTTGTTCTCCGTGGGCCATTGCAACTGAACTTTCTCTTCTTGCAGCTGTAGCCAAATTATATTCATCCATGCTGCTCAAGAATCTTGGTGGAGAAGTTTTTCCTATTACGACATCTCCTTCTGCAACGTGAGCTTCAGGATAAATTATTCCATCGTCTTCCAAAAATCTATAATCTCTTTCTGATTTGTAGCCTTTGATATCTTTATTTGGAATTGAAATCTCGTCAACAAGTCCTCCGCCATATCTTAATTCTTCAGCAACAACAGGTCTATAATAGCTTGATCTTCCCATTCCCAAGTCAATACTTCCTTTGTTTATTACTATAGAATCTTCCATGTTATACCCTTTGTAGCTCATAACTGCAACAACCAAATTCTGCCCAGAAGGATGTCCTTCATATTTTGCTATCTCGCTGACAACAGACTGAACAACCGGGATTTGTGGATAGTGGAGCAAATTATAGTCCATATCCATTCTTACAAGATAATTTGCGGCGTAAAATCCAATTGCTTGTTTTTGATTTTTTGAGCCCATGCTTACCCTAACACCGTGAGAAAAATTAGCATATGGAACCATACTTCCAACCAATCCAAGCATTGAAAGGGGGGCAATTTCTAAATGAGTGTGCTCTGGCGTTAATTCTTCTTCTGTAAATGCAACAAGAGCATTTTCTTCTTCACCAGAATCAACATAATCAATTATTCCTTGTTGAACAAGATCACTCCATGTGATTTCTCCTTTTTCTAATTGTCTTAAATGCTTGTCTGTTAACAAAGAAACTCCATCCCTTACAACAATTAATGGCCTTCTTGCTCTTCCACTTGATGTATCAATGTTTATTTCATTTGTAAGTTTATTATAATGAATATTTGAGTTTATTGAAATTGTTCCTTTTTTTCTCTCAGCTATAAAATTGGATACAAAAGATTTTGGATCATCAACTTTTCCTATATATTTCCTGTTTAAGTAAAGTTCTACCATTATTCTGCCTCTTTTATGTGTGCCCCCAATTCTTTATTACTTTTATTATCTCCTCCTCAGAACCTTCTTGTGATATTGTACAAAGCAATGCAAGATTTTTTCTTAATCCAATGTTTGTTCCTTCAGGCGTTTCTACAGGGCAAAGTCTTCCAAGATGTGTTGGATGCAATCCTCTTGCTTCGAAGTTTTCTTGTGATGTTGACAAAGGGGAAACAACTCTCTGTAAATGTGAAATTGTGTCTAAGAAATTCTGTCTTTGTAATCTTTGTGAAACTCCTTTTCTTGCTCCTACCCATACGCCTGTTGCCATGCTGCTGTAAATTCTTTGTGTGAGCAATTTTTCTCTAATAATGACTTTTATTGAGGGAAATTTTCCCCTTTTTACAATTCTCTGGAAGTTGTAAAGCAAGTCTCCAATCAAAACTTTAAGATTAACTCTTATTAAATCGGCAAGTAAATCACCAGCCATCTTTATTCTTTTGTTTGAATAATGATCTTTATCATCTAAAGGAATTTCTCCATTTGATGCTTGTATGTATTTTTTCATCATTTTGCAGAGATTTTGCGCCTTGAAGAAGCGATCTTCCTTTTTCATTCCAAGATGTGGAAGCAAATATCTGTCAAGAATTTCTGACATTCTTTCCATTCTTATTTCTTTTGTTTGTGTTATTCCAATTCTTTTTGATATATAATCTACTGAGTCGTCTTCTGTTTTTATAGACATGAATTCAAGCAAATTAATCAAAACTTCGTCATACTGCTTCTCTTCGCTTGTGTAACTTATTATGTCCTCATCTTTAGTCATTCCCAAGGCTTTTATTATAACAATCAAAGGAATTCTTTTCACTCTTGTGAAGCTCAGATAGAAAATTCCATCTTTTAATCTTTCAAGAGTGTGGGGAATTTTGTAGCTTTCCTTTTCAGAGAATAATCTTCCTATGAATTTGCTTGGCCCTGTTGGATCTTCTTCAACAAGCATTCTGTTTGCAGCCAAATCTTCTATGTTTACAAGAACTTTTTCTCCGCCATTTATTATGAAATAACCTCCAGGATCATCAGGATCTTCACCTTTTTCTATTAGCTCTTCTTTGTTTAATTTGTGCAAATGGCAAAATTTGCTTTTGAGCATTATTGGCAAATTTCCAATTTGAGTTGTAAAAGATTCTCTCTGCACCCCGTTTATGTGAGCTGAAACTTCAAGGTAAATAGGAGCAGCATAAGTTATTTTTCTTAATCTTGCTTCTATCGGATAAATTGGCCTTCTGCTTCCGTCTGCTTCTGTTATCTCTGGCTTTGTCACCCAGATTTTTTCCAAACGTATTTTGAATTCATCAACGTCCTGAGGAATAATTGTTGGTTCGATCTCTTTGTTTTCTTCAATAATTCTTTGTAGTTCATGTTCTGTAAAATTATTAAAAGATTCAATGGACGACTTTACTATGCTGTTTTCTTCAAAATATTTTTTCAACAAAATTGCAGTCTTTTGCATTATTGCGCCTCTGTTACAGCTCTAAAGTAAAGTGCTTTTCCTGCAGTAGGAGAATCTCTCTCAATTTTAACTATGTCTCCTGGTTTGACATTTAAGTCTTGTATTGATGGATCATTAATGCTTATTTTTGGCAATTCTTTTATCGTGACATTATATTTTTTTAGAATTTCTTCTTTTTGTGATTCGCTTAGTTTGACAAGTTTTGGAACTAAAACATGCTCTTTGATTTGAAATCCTTGCTTTTTTCTTTTCTTGCGTGCCATGCTTTTCCTTTTCTCTTAAATATGATGGCGGACCGGGCGAGACTTTCAGTTGCCTTTTGAACTCGCGACCACCCGCTTAAAAGGCGGGTGCTCTATTGCCCATTTTTCATTCCGAGCTAAGCTACCGGTCCAGGACAATAAACGCCCTGGCCGGGACTTTCAGCGACGATAAATCGAGTGCCTTTGAACCCGGGTCGGAGCCTTTCAGCGAATCCCATGACAGGGCTCAATGATAGACCAGACTACACTACCAGGGCCTGAATGTTTCACGTGCCATGAAATGGCACCTTTTTGATCAAATTTTGCTTTAGCAAACATATCATGGGTGCAATATCAGGTCTGAAACGAATTACAGCGATTCATCTAGAAGATGTTTTTGATCCCACCTCTAAGACAAATTTAGCTGCATTATAAGCACAAAACAAGAGAGGGGTTTATAAAGCTATCGGGCAAAACAATAGTTAGATGCAGTCAGGCACAATGCATTATCCTGTAAAATGAATCATGAATCCCCCGGGGGGGATTTTCGGCTTCTTTCTGAAGTGCTCGAACGCCCAACCTCATGGTTCCGGCTGATCGAGTTTCATTGTTTCTCAAAGAGAACCTCACTCGACACTGTCTACAGCCATGCGCTCTAACCATTGACCTACCGGGGTATAAAAGACAATTAAGCTAAGTTGATTAAAAATGTTTAGTCAATTTTTTTTTCTCAATGGATTTAAATACAGAAAAAATTGAAATTTTGTTATCTCTTTAAAACCGAATGTTTTAAATATAAATAAAATAATAGAAATACATGACTGTAATTGTCAAGGCAAAAATAAAAGAAATTGCTTCTGAGTTTTCTGTTTCAGGAGATTTTGCAGACGCATTGGATAGAAAAGTTACAGAGCTCGTCAAAGAAGCTTGTAGAAGAGCAAAAGATAATGGTAGAAAAACAGTAATGGCAAAAGATCTTTAGAACAAAGTTGTGCATGATGCTTGAATACAATTAGTGAGGCAAAACTCAACATCTATCGTGGGATTGAAAGAAGTGAAATCCCACTGGAACGCATTTCGTTAACGTTTGGCAAAGGTTAATGGCAAAAGATCTTTAAAATAATCTCTTAAACAATGATTTCTTTTTTTGAGGCAGTGGCGGCTCAGGCAATGGCCCTAATTGTTCAACCTCGTCTGCGGTTTCAAGTGCAGGCATTTCTTCAGGCATTATTTCTAATGGTTTTTCTTTTTCAAATTCTAATTTAAGTTCATGTCTTGGTACAGGAAAAGGGGGCTCAATAGTTCCTGTTTCCATTTCTTCTGGCAAATTTTTTTTAGAAATCTCTTGAGGAGATGGAAAAGGAATTTTTTCTTCTCTTGTTTTTTCCATTTCTTTTTTCTTCAAATAATAAGCTCTTCCTCTCAATCTAGAAAGTTTGTCTCCTACTCTTGCCAATAAGCCAGGATGCTCTCCTTGTTTTTTTATCTCAAAAAATTTATTCTCGAGTGATCTGATTTCTTCTTCTATCTTCAAAATTTCCTGCAAATTTTTGTTAACTCCTGCTTGTATACTCTCTTCTATTTTTTCTTCTCTCTCTACTCCTTGTTTTATTTCAGATATTATTGCTTTTAGTTCATCAGAATTTCTCGAACTTGCTCTTGCCTGGGCAAGTTCTATTTCCAATCTGTTCATTTCCTGCTGCAATGAAGAAATCATTTTTTCTAACTGATTTATTTTTTGATGTAGCTCAACTTTTATCGATGCTTGTCCGTACAACAACTTTTTTTCTTTGTTTATTGCTTCTCTTATGTGTTGATCAAGAACTTGCATCTCTTTTTTGATAGTTGGTGGCTTAATTCTTTTAGAAATAGCAAATCTTTTTACTTTTTCAATTTGCGTTTGTAATTTTTCTCTTGTTTCTTTCAAATCAGCTAATTTTTGTTGCGCAGAATTAAGATGCTTGACAAAATGTCTAAATCTTGTTTGATTTATTTTTGCTTCCATGTTTTATTTCTTAAATGAGAACAAATGTTTCTTTCTGGACGGCAAAGGTGGAGGTGGCAAAGATTCAGTGCCCGGAGCTTCCATGCTTGGTTGTTCTAATCCAAATGGAGGCAATTCTTGTGAAATTCCTTCTTCAGATATTTTTGGAGACAATGGCATTGAAATTGACTGTTTTTGCATCGAAGGCATTGGTGAAACCTGCATAGAGGCCACATCCCTCTTTAATTCCTCGAGTGCATCTATCTGCATGCTCCCTTGTTTTTTCAAATCTTCGAGCATATCTGCCAAAGCAAGCATTGCATCTGCAATTTTTTTATTTTGATCTTCTATTGCATTTAATCTTTCATTTATTGGCTCAATATATTCATCAATTTTATGACCCGTTTCCTCTTCTAATTTTAATTCTTCTGTGGCTGCTCTGAACAAAGCATTCATTTCTTCCATGCTTTGCGTTAGTTTCATAATTGCTTGCGAAAATTGATCAGTAGAAATCTTTTCTTTTTGCTGTGTTTGTCTTTGAAGCTCAGCAATCTGTTTCTTCATATCTTCTAAAGTTGCTCTAGGAATAAATTCATAATCTGTATCTTCAGCCATGATCACCACTTTTTTTTAATATGGAGCAGTTTATTCCTTATAAATGTTGCTGTCTCTCACAGAACAAAATAATGTCTTTTTCTTCCTCTATTTCATTTATTTTTTTGAACTGCTTTTTTATCTCCCTTGCTATTAAATCCATTTGTTTTGCCTTTTTTAATACAGAAATTATTGCTATTTTCTTTGTAACTCTTTTAATTTCAGCAATTCCTTTCTTCCAGTCATCAAAATTATGGATTGCTGTTAGACAAATAATTATGTCAAAACTTTTGTCGGCAAATGGAAGCCTTTCTCCTTTTCCTTGAACTACAGGAAACCCACATTTTTGCAATAATTTTATTGAAGGGTCTATGCCAATAGTTGAAAATTCTTTTGTTGCAATTCCTGTTCCACATCCAACATCAAGAATTTTTTTCTTATTTAGCGATATCTTTTGTTTTTTAAAATAGTCCAAAATTATTTTGACTTTTTTCTTTTGTTCTTCCCCATGCAATTCGTTGTATGAATGAGCAATTTCATCATAATATGTCATTAGAAAAAGAAAACCAATTTTGTTTTAATGCTTTTTGTTTAAAAGCATTTTATTAGCCACAAGCTTTTAAACTGTTTTTCTTCTCCCTTTCTTTGGCAAGAATTGCCAATTTTGCCACGTTTTTCATCTAAATTTCTGCGTTTGTAGGCTAAGTAGTTCGCCAAACATTAAATGTGAAAAAGGTTTTCTCAGCGGCATGAAAATGTCAAGGACGGATTTGCTAAAAGGGCATTAGCACATATAAAAGAAATAAACACAATATATTTGGATCTTCTAAATTTGCATTTCAAAATGTTTAAAAACCCTCTGCTAGTTCTGTGGCATAGTTTCCACTTTGATCAGGTTTTCGTTTTTTTGAGGGAAAAATGGGGCAACATTTATATGTGTGCCACACTCAATAAAATGAAACAAGAGAAAATCTCATAGATTGGTAAAAGCGGAATTCCGCATTTTAGGCGGTTTTACTGTAGCATAAGTGGTTTAAATGGCAAAGATAAGAAAAGGTGTTAGTTATAGACGACTGGAAAGGCCTTATACAAGGATCTCCAAATTTAGAGAGAAAAGCTATATTAAAGCATCTCCGCATATAGCTATTGCTAAATTTGATGTTGGCGATAATGAACACAAATTTTCTCATAGGCTTGACTTGGTATTAAGGAAAGATTTACAATTAAGACACAACACATTGGAAAGTGCAAGACAAACCACAAACCGATTACTTGAAAAAAAACTTGGCAAAAATGGTTATCATCTTAAACTAAGAGTTTTCCCTCATCATATTTTGAGAGAAAATCCTCTTGCATCAGGAGCAGGAGCAGACAGAATGAGCACAGGAATGTCAAAATCGTTTGGAAAAATTATTGGGAAAGCAGCAAGATGTTTTTCTGGACAAGCAATTATGTCTGCTTACGTTGATGAAAATGGATTAGACATAGCAAAAAAAGCCTTGAAAAGGGCGCAGTACAAAGTTCCTTGCGCTTGTTCTATTGTTTTTAACAAAAATACTGTACATAAAAAATGATTAAGGAAAAAGATTTTATTGAATTGGAATATTCTGGCAGGTTTAAAGACAATAATGAATTATTTGATACAACTTCTGAGGAGGAAGCAAAAAAAGAAAAAATTCACAGCCAAAATATGCAGTATGGTCCAGCAACTATTTGTGTTGGTCAAGGACATTTGCTAAAAGGACTTGAAAAGGAATTAGTTGGCAAAGAAATTGGAAAAGAGCTCACAATAAATCTTTCTGCAGAGGATGCATTTGGCAAAAAAGATGTCAAAATGCTGCGGCAAGTGCCATTAAATAAATTTCAAAAAGAAGGAATAAGGCCGATTCCAGGAATGCAGGTAAATGTTGATGGAGCAATTGGCATTGTCAGGACAGTTTCTGGCGGAAGAGTTATTGTTGACTTTAATCACCCATTTGCTGGCAAGAATGTTGTCTACAGAGTAAAAGTAAAAAGAAAAGTAGAAGACAAAGCAGAGCAAATTTCCTCTCTTGTTCAAATGATTTTCAATATAAAAAAAGATGCTTTTTCAGCAAAAGTTGAAAATGATGTTGCAACAATAGAAATGCCTAAATTACCGGATGAGATAAAACAAGAATTAACAAAGAAAATAAAATGGCTTGTTTCTGTGAAAGATGTTAAGTTTGTGGATATGAAAGAAAGGGTTGAGAGACAAACATGACTTATTCTAGTTATTTTTATACAAGCACATGGTCAAGCTATTTTTATCAGAATAGCAAAAAGATTGAAGAATTGTTGTTGATAAAACAATAAGGATTTTTGCTTCAGTTATTTCTTTATTTGAAATGACGCACAGCTTAGTTGCAAGAGACAGCAATTTATGGGGCTAAAAGGTGTTGCAATCATTTAAAACCAATAATAACAATATTTAAATAGCTGTTGTCGTCATAAATTGCTTAAAATGGACAAATTAATAGAGAATCAAAACCCTAATCCTAAGCTTTTGGATCAGAGAAAACAAAATGAGTTTGACAAAGAACTGGAGGAAATGCTGGCAAAAGCAAGAAGATTAATCAAAGTAATAGGGTGTGGGGGTGCTGGCAATAATACTATTAATAGAGTGACTGAAGTTGGAGTAGAGGGAGCAGAAACTGTTGCAATAAACACAGATGCTCAAGACTTGCTTTATACTTCTGCTGACAAAAAGATTTTGATTGGCAGAGAGCTGACAAAGGGCTTTGGTGCTGGTTCTAACCCAAAATTAGGAGAAGATTCTGCAAAAGAGCAAGAAGGCGAATTAAAATTCATGTTAAAAGGAGCAGACTTGGTTTTTATCACTTGCGGTCTGGGAGGAGGGACAGGAACAGGCTCTGCTCCAGTGGTTGCAGATATTGCGAAAAAAATGGGCGCCTTGGTTGTTGCAGTTGTCACATTGCCTTTTTCAATGGAAGGAAACAGAAGATATGAAAACGCCTTATATGGATTGGAAAAATTAGAGCAGATTGTTGATACGTTGATTGTAATTCCTAATGATAAATTGCTTGAATTAGCTCCTGACTTGCCATTGCACACAGCTTTCAAAGTCAGCGATGAAATACTAACAAATGCTGTAAAAGGAATTTCTGAATTAGTTACAAAAGCTGGCTTAGTCAATTTAGATTTGGCAGACATAAGGGCAGTTATGGGTGAAGGGGGACTTGCTTTAATTGGGGTGGGAGAGTCAGATACGGAGCATAGAGCAATAGAATCAGTAGAAAAAGCAATTAACAATCCTTTACTTGATGTTGATATTTCTGGAGCTACAGGAGCATTAATTAATGTCTCTGGCGGAGAGGATATGACTCTTGAAGAAGCAAGAAGAGTTGTGGAAACTATTTCTAGCAGATTAGATGAAGACGCAAGGATAATTTGGGGGGCACAAATTTATAAAGACCTCGAAAACACCATAAGAACAATGGTTGTAATCACTGGAGTTAAATCTGCTCAAATACTTGGCAGAAAAGAAACTTCTGTTAATAGAAAGAAAAAACAAATTGAGTCCGAGCTTGGAATCGAGTTTGTTGATTAAAATGGAAGTTGCAACTGAAATAGGCTGGAAGCAAAAAATAAGAGAATTTATTGTTGAATGCATAAGAGTACTTAAAGTTACAAGAAAACCAACAAATGATGAATACAAAACAATTGTCAAAGTATCTGGTTTGGGAATTTTACTCATAGGATTGATTGGCTTTGTTGTAGCAATGCTAAATCAGTTTCTATTCAAGGGATTTTAACATGGGAACAATTTATGCATTAAGAACAACTGCGAACAGAGAAGATCAAGTAATGGATTTTATTACTTCTAATATTAAAAAGAAAAAAATTCCAGTGCAGACTGTCATCAGGCCTCATGGAATGAGAGGATATATTTTTATTGAGGCAGCAACAATACAGGATGCTGAAGTAGCTGCACAAGGAGTTCCATATGCAAGAGGAGTTTTGCCAAAAGAAGTAACTTACAAAGAGATAGAGCACATGATTGAAACTGTAAAGCAGCAAATCAATATCCAAAAAGGGGACATTGTTGAAATTATTTCTGGTCCATTTAAAAGGGAAAATGGCAAAGTAACAAGAATTGATTCTCAAAAAGAAGAAGTTGTTGTCGAGCTATTGGAAGCAGCAGTTCCAATTCCAATAACAGTTAAGCTGGATTCTGTCAAAGTAATAAGAAGAGACACAGATGAAGAGAAAAAAGAAGATTAATTATTTTTCCTTTAATTTTCTCATCAAAGTTCTGTTGATTTCAACTAACTTCTTCAGCTCTTCTAA
>JAWCRX010000015.1:0-10845 GCA_038869035.1 Candidatus Woesearchaeota archaeon
TCCAAATTATCAGTTAGATATTCAATAAGTCTCTTTACAGAGCCATTGTTCATTTTAGCAATGTTTGCATCGCTGTATTATTTTGTTTCTCTTTTTGAACAAAAATCCAACAAAAATTACGTATTATTTACAATTTTTGCCGCAATTGCAATGCAGACAAGAATTACAGGAATTTTCTTATTTTTTGCTTTATTTTCTTATCTATTATTTTTTGAAAGAAAACATCTAACAAAAAAATTTTTAATTTCTTTTGTTGTTTCAGGACTCATTTTCTTGCCTTACTTAATTTTAACAGATGCTAAATTTCTTTTTGAAAAGTCTGCTGTCAATTACGAATTTTATCATAGCTTCTTTCTTTTCTTGACTAATCTTGCAGAAGATCTCTCTGTTTCCTTTGTTGTTTTGCTCTGTGCAGCCCTCATATTTTATCATCTTGATAAGAGAACAAGACTTATTTTCTATGTTGCAGCCTTATATTTTATAGCATTAATGCCGACAGTACTTCTGAATGTAAGACATGTTTATCCAGTTTTCATTTTGCTTTGTACACTAATTGGGGGTTCTTTTGCAACTGACAAAAAAAAGCGGCAATTCTTAATAATGTCTCTCCTGATTTTTGCTTTTATTGCACACAATGTTTATTCATATCAACAAATTCTTGGAAAAGTCTACCAAGAATACTTTGTTGATGTTCCTGAAGATTGTTTAGAACTCAGAAACATGAAAATAAACGGTAATCCTTACAATCTTCCCCGCTTTGATCAGCCTGCTTCTACAGAAGAATATTCTACAGATTTTTATCTACAAAAGCCAAGTCATTATTTAATCTTTGAATATGATGATGATTTAATAGCAAACATAAGGCTTGACAATGAAACTCTGCTTGAAAAATATGAAAATTCTGGTCTTTGGTCCGGGTTTGAGAGAGGAGTAGTTTTTATGAATATCTCAAAAGGCAGCCACAAGTTAAAGTTTTGGATCCAAAATGGAAAAAACGTTGGAGGAGTAGCACAAGTTTTAGTCTGTAAGGAGTTCCCAAACAAAAATGTGGAGCCGAAGTTATTCCAGTTGCCCTAGAAAACTATTTAAACCTACAAAAGAAATTCAACATATGAAAAAGAAAAGGGCTATGATTGAAGTCGTTGCAATCATTCTTCTATTATTAGTTGCAGTTGCCCTTGTTGGCGCAGCTTATGTATGGTTTAAAGGATTACAAAGCAACATTCAATCCGGCGTAGAAACACAAAGCCAGAGGACAATTGAAAGTTTTAACATTGACTTGAAGATTTTTACATCATCATATTCTGCAGGAGAATTAATTTTGTGGTTGAAAAATGATGGCACAACCATTGTCACAATAGATCAGGAAAGCATCCTCAATATAAAAGACTTCAACAACAAAGATATTTGTACTTACAAAGTCGGGGAATTCACTTCTCAAATTCTTGGTATAAATCCTGGAGCATCTGAAAAGCTCGCAATCAATATTGGCCAAAAGTGTTCTTTACAGCAAGGCGACTATGTTGTCCAGCTTGGTTTTAAAGATGGCTTGTCTTCTGGAAGTTTTAGAGTCAGCTAAATTTAAATAGCTAAATTCTAAGGATCTTGTATGAAAAGAGGTCAATCAGAGATAGTTTCTGTAGTGCTAATAACAATGATTGTGGTTGTGCTTATCTTCGTTTCCTACACATGGAGTGTCCCCCAGATAGAAAAAAGCAAGGAAATAGGCGAGCTCACATTAATGCAAAATAAATTTCAGTTGCTAGACCAGTCTTTAAGGATTGTTTCAATTGCTGAAGGAGCCTCAAGAACAGAGTCGTTTGCCTTTTCAAAGGGCGAGCTTAAGTCATATCCTGAGATTTCGGGTTTTGAATATACTTTGCTTACAAAACAGCAATGCGATGAATCTAAAGTTTATAGGACAAAATTAAGGCATGGTGAGGGAAGAATTGTGATTGGCGACCACACATTTGATTTCTCTGTGAAAGGGAATAAAATTATTTTCGACGGCCAAGAGTATTCTATACAAAACATAATTGTAAAAAACAACAATGCAATCATGCCAATATTTATCACAGATGACGAGATAAAATTTCTCAGCTTTGCAGGCAAAGGAAACAATATTTTTCTTACATGCCAAAAATCAGGCGAATTTTACCGCTATACAATAAGATTGCAAGAAGACTTTAGATTTGATGGGGCAAAATACTGCAAAAATAATTGCGAAATAACTATGACAAACCAAAATGGCATTATCAAAATCAGCTGATGTTGTTACTTATGTATTGCTTGTGATAATAAGCCTCGCTCTAATAGGAGGAATTGTTGCAACAATAAAAAAAACAACAGAAACTGCTGGAAAACAAACGACTAAAGAAAACTACAAAAGCACCGCAATAAGAATCGCAACACAAATTCAGGAAGCAGATGTTTTTGGAAAAAATACAGAAGTTGAAGAGGGAATGGTTGCCTATTTCAGATTAAAAATCCCAGACACAATCAATGGAAAGCAATATATGATAAAAGCAGAGGAAAATAAAATTGTTGTTGAAAACCAAGAAGCACACATTTATGGGATAAAGGCTCAAGGCCATGCTCAAAGCAATGATGCATGGGTATATTTTTATAAACCCAATATTGCAGTAATAGGAGACAGTTCACAGAGGAAATAATGGAACAAAAAAAAGAGGTTGTAATCCTGCCAAAGGTAGATTTTTGCAAGATAGAAGTAGAAAAACTTCCAGAGATCAGTGAGTTAGAGAAGGCAGATATAAATTATAAAGTAATGAAGAGCTATGTGATAATAAACATCAGATGGGATGATTCTTTAAAAGAGCTTGTCTACAGAGTAAATGAGCCTTTACTTGTAGAAGATGAAGAAAAAATGCTAGAAGCAATAAAAGAAAAGATAATTGACACAATTGACATAAACCTTAAAGAAGCTTCAGAAGAAGATTCGGTTAATTATCTGCTGAAAAAAGTCTTTGACATTTGTTTACAGCTTGATATTGTCAAAAAAACTCGCTTGACAAAAAAAGAAAAGGAAAAAGATGAAGATTTGCTTGAAAGGCTTTCTTATTATGTTTTGAGAGACTTTATTGGCATGGGAAAAATAGAAGCATTATTGAGAGATCCTTACATTGAGGACTTAAGTTGTGATGGAGTGAATGTAAATTTGTTTGTTTTGCATTCAAAATATGGTCCACTAAGAACAAATGTTACTTTTAAAGACAATCATGAGCTAAATTCATTCGTGATGAAACTCGCGCAAAGATGTGGAAAATATGTCTCTTTCTCCCAGCCGTATATTGACGGAAGACTGCCAGACGGAAGCAGAGTAAATTTGACATTTGAACACGAAATCACAACAAGAGGAAGTACATTTACAATAAGAAAATTCTCACGAAAACCTTTAACACCATTAGATTTAGTCAAAAATGGAACTATTTCAGAAAAAGTTGCTGCTTACTATTGGTATGCTGTCGAAACTGGCGTCAGCATTTTGGTAGCAGGTTCAACAGCTTCAGGAAAAACCACTTTTCTAAATGCGATTTCATTTTTTATTCCGCCAAATGCAAAAGTTATTTCCATAGAAGACACAAGAGAACTAAATCTGCCAGTTGATAATTGGGTGCCTGCTGTCGAAAGAGTTGGTTATGGACCTGCAGACAAGTCAGGAAGAAGATATGGTGAAGTCACAATGTTTGAATTATTGAAAGAATCATTTCGTCAAAATCCAGACTATGTAATTGTTGGAGAAGTAAGGGGAGAAGAAGCATCTGTTTTGTTTCAAGGAATGGCCTCCGGCCATGCCTGCTTTGGAACTATCCATGCAGATTCAATAAAATCAGTCGTCAGAAGATTACAGCTTCCTCCAATAAACCTACAAGCAGACATAATAGATAATCTCGATATATTCACATTTTTGCTTCACATTAAAACAAAAAAAGGCGAATCAAGAAGAGTTGTAAAAACAGTTGAGGAGACAACTGGAGTAGATGAAAAGAACGAGCTTTCCACACATGCTGTCTTTTCATATGACCCAACAAAAGACGAGTATGAGGAAAATCATCCTTTTAAAAGCATTGTAGAAAAATGTGGCCTTGACATAAAAAAGGTTCATACAGAAATTGCCAAAAGAGAAGAAATCATAAAAAAAATGCTGAAAAATAATTTTACAACAGAACAATTTGTAAAATTTGTCCACGACTATTATAAGTTTCCAGAAAAAATGCTTCACTCTTTAAAATGACCCTCTTCATAACTCTTGCGAAAAAGATTGCAAAAGACGCTCATTATTATGCAAGTATCTACAAAAAAGCAAAAATGCCGATTGTTTTTGAAACTTATATTGCAAGATGTTTATTGTGGTGTTTAATTTCATTCTTAGTTTCTTTTTTTGTGTTGATTTCCTTAATTGCAGCAAATAAGCTACCAATTTATTTTTTCGTTTATTCATTTGTTATTCTGTTTATTGTGTTTTTCTTATTTTATTTCTATCCGGTTTATAAAATGGAGAGAATACAAGCAAACATAGAAAACAGCATGCCTTATGCCATTATTTTTATGAAAGGAATTTCAAGCGCAGGAATTTCCCCAGACAAGATTTTTGATTTTCTTGCAGAAAGTCCGGAGTTTAAAGGAATGTCTGATGAAGCAAAATATACAACTAAGTTAACAAAAACTCATGGCTATGACGTTCTTTCTGCTCTGAGAAAAACTGCACAAGTAACCCCATCTCACAAATTAAGAAAATTCATTAATTCCTACATTGCAAATCTAAAAGCAGGAGGAAATTTCAAGCGCTTCCTTGAAATAGAAGCAAGAGAGATGATTATTGAGTACAGATTGCTTCTTAGAGAATACACAAACAAATTAACTCTTTATTCCACAATGTATACTGCCCTTATAATTGCAGCTCCACTTTTATTTATTGTCATGACAATATTGACAAATCTTTTTGGTGGTTCAGTTGAAACAATAAAATTGCTAGAACTTGCAGTGTTAATTGGGCTTCCTTTAGCTAATATTGCCTACATTTTATTCATACACATAACTCAACCAAGTGTTTAATATGATCACAAAAAAAATTGCTGCAATATTAATTGGAATTGGCTTGTCAATAGTTGGCGCATTATGGTATGTGACAGATGACCAAATAATAAAAGAGAAAATTCTTTTTCCACTCGGATTGTTTGCAACAATTATTCCAATTGCTCTTTATTTTTATGCTTATTATTCTTACATAAAAAACATTGAAGACCAGTTTCCATTTTTTCTGCGAGACTTGAGCGAAGCTACACAGGCAGGAATGACAATTCCACAGGCAATCCGCTCTGTTGCAAAGCTGGATTATGGCGTGCTTAATCCTGAAGTAAAAAAAATGGTAAATGAAGTTGCACTTGACATGAGCCTTAACGAAGTTTTAGTAAGATTTTCAAAAAGAGTTAATTCCCCTGTTGTTAGCAGATGTGTTCAAACAATAATAGAAGCAGACAAAGCAGGAGGGGATATGCCTATAATTCTTGCATCAATATCAGAAGCCACTTATCAAATTCGCGATTTAAAACACGAACGAGCGAGCAAGGCAAAACAGTTTACAATTTCAAACTATGTTATTTTTCTGACGTTCATCGTGATATTAATAATATTGCACAACATGCTTGTTCCCTTTCTCAGTGCAACCGCACAATTCACATTTTTGCAGAGCACAGCAACAATGCAGGATTATGAAAGATTGTTTCTTGAGCTTCTCCTGATTAACGGATTATTTGTTGGATTAGTTATTGGCAAAACTGCAGAAGGAAGTTTAATTGCAGGAATAAAACATTCTTTTATTCTTACAACAACAGGATATTTTGTCTTCACATTGGTAATTGCATTATGAAACAAGGCTCAATTTTATTGGAGTATATGTTTGCATTTGCCATGATGACTGCAATAATTCTCTTGGTTTCTTATTTCACATTTCAACTTGCTCGCCCTCAAATCACTGAGGCTATTTCATCACAATATGAAGAAAAAGCATTTAGTATTTCTGACATACTAATAAAATCAAAAGGCTCTCCAGAAAATTGGGAAAAAGGGAATGAAATAATTATTCTTGGATTAGCAGAAGAACCTTATGTCCTTTCACAAGAAAAAGTTCATCGCTTTTCATTGCTTAAAGAAGAATTTATTGCACAGATATTTGGCACTGAAAGATTTATGGTTAAAATTAAAGGCAATAAAATAAATATACAAAAAGGCATGACTCCTGTTGAGAAAAATGTTGCAATTGTTAAAAGAATCGCCCTATTGAATGATGATCAAATTGAGGTCATTGTAGCAACATGGTAACTAAAAGAGGCTACATATTTAACATAGAAATAATAATTGCACTAATTATGGCAGTTGCTATAATTGCATTTTTTACAACTATTTACAAAAGCGAAACCCAAACAGCTCCTGAGAAATTATCTCTAACTGCAATTGATATCTTAAACATTCTTGACAAGCAAGGCAAACTAGAGGAATTCATAAAACAAGGGAATATTGCAGCAATAGAATCAAGTGCTGCTTCTTTAGCAGCAAAAAACAGCAGAGTAATTGTAATTTATGATGGCATTCCTACAAAACCCTTGCCAAATGAAACTCTGATGTCAACTGCAAAGATAATTGTTCCTGCAATCAAAAATAATATATACGAGGTTCATGAAATAGTGTTGGTGATTTATCAATGATTTCAAAAAAGGGGCAGTTCTTCATTGTGGCAGCAGTACTGATTGGTCTTCTTTTAGTTGCTTTTTTGCTTAATCAACTTACATTCAAAGTTTCCCAGCCAGTAAGGGAAGAAAGTGCAATAAATCTCTTCAACAACCTCAAGGATAAATCCAAGCGAACAGTCGTCTTGACTGCTGAGAAATTCAAGGAAGACAAGCAAATGGATTACAGCGAGATAGAAAACAATCTCAAGACATTTAAAGACTATTCTCTTAAGCAATGCAACGAATCCTATCTTGACTGCGAATTAGACTTCAAACTAGAGGGCAACATTGTTTTGTTCGATCTGACAGTAAGGGCAGATGATCTTTATTTGCACGATGAATTCAAGCAAAAGATTGAAAAAAAGAAAACAAAAGTGATTGCAGATGCCGGCGATGACAAATATGCAAATCTTGGAGAGAGAATGTTCTTTGATGCTTCAGGATCATTTTCATCAAGAAAAATTGTTTCTTATGTGTGGGATTTTGGAGATGGAACAACTGGAGAAGGAGAAAATGTTGAGCACATTTATGAAAAAGAAGGAACTTACACAATCAAGCTGACAATAACTGATGAAAATGGCCTTACAGATGAAGATGAGATAACTGCCACAGTAACGAAGCTTGATATTTTCGCAGATGCTGGAGCAGACAGAAAAGAGCTAATTGATACTATGATAATTTTTTCAGGCAAAAATTCCTATTCAACAAAAGGGGAAATTATTTCTTACACATGGGACTTTGGTGATGGAACAAGTGCAGAAGGCACTGATGTGTCTCACAGTTATTCAAAAGAAGGAACTTATGTCGTTACTTTAGTGATAAAAGACAGCCAAGGCAACACAGCAATTGACACTGCAACAATAGAAGTAACGACAATTTCATTACAACCACCTGTTGCAGAAGCTGGAGAAGAAAAGCAAGGAACTATCGGCCAAGAATTAACGTTTGATGGAAGCAAATCCTATGATTTAGATGGAGAAATTGTAAAATACATTTGGGATTTTGGAGATGGAACAAGTGCAGAAGGAATGAAAGTAATTCACTCTTATAGCAAGATAGGCGAATATGTTGTTAAATTAACTGTCATTGACAATAGCGAGCTGACTGATACAGATACAACTCTCTTAACCATTGAAAAGAAAGAATGTGAAGAAGATGAAGAATATGAAGAATATGAATGTGAAGAAGAAGGAGAAATAAAAGCAGATGCTGGCCCAGATCAAGAAAGCATTGTTGGAAAGGAAGTTTGCTTTGATGCTAAGTTTGAATCAACTTATCCTTATCCTATTGTACATTATTTATGGGACTTTGGAGAAAAAGATGATGATGATCGTGATGATGACAAGAAAGAAGGCAAAAATGTATGCCACACTTACAACTCTAAAGGAGCTTATACTGTAAAACTAAAGATTATTGATTCTCATAACAACAAAGCAGAAGATACAGCAACTGTAAAAATAAAAGAAGAAGAAAAGAAAGAAGAAAAAGAGGATAAAAAGATTTGTTCATATCAAGACAGCATAGGCTTTAAAACAGCTTTAGAAAGCATAACGGATAAAGACCACACCATAAGCGTTAGGTTCTCAACAACTGCGATTGCTGTTCCATATTCATTGTCGCACATTGTATTTGGTTTAGAATCTTGTGCATATGAAACTGCAAAGAAAACTGCAGGAAGCAATCCAAGCTGGCCAACAGAAATCGTAAAACCAGATCCAAGAACAAAAGTAAATGGATTAAAATATGATGAAACAGAATTAATTAGAGGACAGACTGCTTACTTTAGCTTTGAAATCCCAAAGGAATGTTTGAACAGCATGCAGATTGCAACAAAAGCAGGAAACATGATTGGATATATAACGATGCCAAAAAGTTGTTTTACTCTATCTTGAGAATAGTCAGAACTTCCTTCTTCACTCTTGCCTCATAGTCAGCAACTTTTTCTCCTTCGCCTCTTTCTGTGTAAAGTACTGACATTAATTGCTTAATAAGAGTATACTCCTCATCTGGCACCATTCCAATAGAAAACTGTCCAAGATGTTCTTTGATTATTTTTTCTTCAACATCTTCAACAGGACTTGTTGAAATTTTTATTTCTTCAAATTCCTTGCTATTTAGTTTTGCAGTATTTTTTAGAATATTGTAAGCTCCTGCGTTCTCAAATTCTAAAAATATTTTTCTAAAATCAATTTCACTTGGCTTTCCACTTTCTAAAGTTCCTTCAAGACGAATTGTAACAAGACAGTTTTTTGTTATTTTGTTTTTTTGTGCAAGAATCTCTTCTTCAACTTTCTGTGGATTCTTTCCATCGCAGTTAATTTCTATTTTTACTCTTTCAAACAATTTCACTGGTACAAATTCCACATTCTCATCCTCAACTACATAGAAACCACCATGCCCATACTCTTCTAATTCACTAAAACTGTTTGGAAATAAAGCTCCTGTTTGTGCAACTATGCCATAATCTTTTACAGCAATCTTCTTTGGGTCATGAATGTGGCCTCCAGCATAATAAAAAAATCCTTTAGGAAACATTGAAAGCGGAGTTGACTCAATTTGTGCAAACTTCTTTGGCAATAATTCTGTTAGAGAAGTGTGCCACAGAAATATTTTTTTGCCAGACTCTTTTTCCAGCGAAGCACGATCAAGAGCTTCATAGTATTTCTTGTCAAGCATTCCTCTTAAGCCAATTATTCCTGTTAATTTTGCTCCTGTTTTTGGGTCAACAATGAACTTCAATTTAAGAACATTGTCTGCTACTTCTCCCCTGCAGACATTTTTCACCAATCCTGCATTCTCTAACACATCCAACATTGTTTTTCCGCTTGGCGAAAAGTCGTGGCTTCCAGGAATAATGTAAACAGGCACATTTTTGTCCTTTACTTCCTTTAATTTTGTTGTTGTATCCTTTAGATTGTCAATATTTGGCAGAGAAGTGTTAAAAAGATCCCCGGCAATTATGATGAAGTCAACTTTTCTCTCAAGGGCCATATCAACAGCTTTGCAAAAAGCGTTCATTTGGATATCCTTCATCTTAGGGTCTCTCCAGCCCCCAATGTGGCAATCAGCTATGTGAGCAAATAACATAAGAATGGGATTTTTTGTGAGTTTTTAATATTACTGCTTTATTGCAACAAAAATCTTCTTTGGTTGCTTTGTTGCGTTTCTTTTTGCTATATTCTCAAACAAAGGAATCTTTATTGGCATTGCGAATCTTGCAAAATTGCTTGTAATGATTGCTTCGCCTTTGTCTAACGAGGCAATTGCCCTGTCATCTTTGCTTAAATCTTGGGATGCGCTGTCAATTATTGCATTTCTTTCTGGAGCCATTTCTATCCCCAAGATAATTTTTGTGTTCATGTTTGCAAGTATGGCTCGCGGGATTAAAGAAGGAATTTGCGTAATTGCAACTAATCCAATTTTGAATTTTCTTCCTTCCCTTGCGATTTGGTCAAATACATTGCTGCCATGTTCTAAGACATCTTTGCCCAATACTCTTGGAGCTTCTTCCAATACAACAGATATAACCGGCTTATCATCAAGCTCACCATTCATTTTATATCTTTTGTAGCGATCAAAGATTTCAGTAACAAATAATCCTCCAACAAGAAGCTCTATTGTTCCAGAAAAAGAAGAAGTATCTATCACAACAGTGTTGCCTTTTTCCAATTCATTTGCAACTTCTTTTATTGTTGTTTCGCCGGAATGAAAGTCAAAAACTCCATTGCATTCAAATTTCGTGCCAAATTGTTTGATGCCAAGCAAATTCATCAACCTTCTTTTTACTACATCAATTGTCATTTCATTTATCACAACAGCATCCAACTTGTAACCAAGCAGAATGTTAAGCAACCAGTCTTCTCCTTTGTATTTATAATATGAATACATTGCATCAATTTGAGGGTCTGACCAGTTTAATGCAGAGATAAAATGATGCGGCCTCAGTAATTTAATATTAATCTTCAATGATCTTGCTCCGGGAGGAGGGAAAGATGAAGTATAATAAATAAGCTTGTTGCTTGATGGATGATCTTTCAATCCAAGTTTGTTTCTTCCATAATATTCATCATGTGGATCTAAAACTAAAAAGCCGCAATAA
>JAWCRX010000016.1:0-10748 GCA_038869035.1 Candidatus Woesearchaeota archaeon
AGTATACGAAAATGTATACAAGTTTAGTGATAGCAAAGAGGTGCAGTGTGGCTGAGAAGCGTCCGTTTAAAGAGATCAGAGAAACCGTCCTCAAAAATCTAGCGAGTGGCAGAAAAACAATTAATCAGATTTCTTTAGAAACCAATATTAATTGGCGAACAGTTTCTAGTCATCTTACTTATTTAATGGGCAAAAAGCTTGTTGTTGAAGTCTTTCATTCTGAATATGTAAGAATATTTGAGCTTTCTGAAGAAGGTAAACGTTACCTTGAATTTTATTATCCTGAATTTGTTAGCCAACTAAAGTCTGCACAAAAAAAGGAAGAAAAGGAGGTGCCTAAACTATGAGACCAAAAGTCCTGATGTTTGGGTGGGAATTTCCTCCTTTTAACTCTGGAGGCTTAGGAACAGCATGCCATGGATTAACAAAATATCTTGCAAAATATGCTGATGTTACTTTTGTATTGCCGACATTGTCTGAAGGTGCAAAAGCTGACTTTGTGAAGTTAGTTGGAGCAGATGAAAGCATGAGCAAAGTGAAGATAAAGGAAATCAGGAGCCCAATGGTTGGTTACATGACTCCTGAAGAATATGATAAGGAAATTACAGAAATGAAAAAATCAGGAAAAAAAGTCAGCTTGTATGGAAAGAATCTTTTCTTTGAAGTAGAAAGATATGCAAAAGCAGCGGGAGAAATTGCAAGAAGAGAAAAGTTTGATGTTATCCATGCTCACGACTGGCTAACTTATGGCGCTGGAATTCATGCAAAAAAAGTAAGCGGAAAGCCATTGGTTGTTCATGTGCATGCAACAGAATATGACAGAACAGGAGGAAATGGAGTAAATCAATTTGTTTATGATCGTGAGAAAGCCGGCATGACTTACGCAGACAAAGTAATTACTGTTTCAAACTACACAAAACAAATGGTAATCAAGCATTATGGAATTCCTGCAGAAAAAATAGAAGTTGTGCATAATGCAGTTGAATTTCCAGATTACAAAGTAAAGGATGACAAAACTATGGAAAAAGTGGTGTTGTTTTTAGGAAGGATTACATTGCAAAAGGGCCCAGATTATTTTGTCTATGCTGCACACAGGGCATTACAGATAGACCCAAGCATCAAGTTTGTTGTTGCTGGTTCTGGCGACATGGAGCGCTTCATGATAGAAAAAGCTGTTGAGCTTGGCATTGCTGATAAAATGATGTTCACAGGATTTTTGCGTGGCAAGCATCTTGATAGAATGTACAAAATGGCAGATCTTTATGTCATGCCAAGTGTTTCAGAGCCATTTGGAATAACACCATTAGAAGCTGCAAGAAATGGCACTCCAGTAATTATCTCAAAACAATCTGGTGTTAGTGAAATTTTCAAGAATGCGATGAAAGTTGACTTCTGGGACATTGACGATATGGCCAACAAAATTGTTGCTACATTAAGGTATAATGCATTACATCAAGAAATAAAAGAAAACGCAGCAAAAGAAGTTTCAAAAATTAGCTGGGACATTCCTGCTCAAAAATGCTTCAATATATACAAAAGTGTAATTGGAGGTGTAGCATAATGGTAAGCGTCTGTTTTTATTTCCAGGTGCACCAGCCATATAGGCTGAGAAAATATTCTGTGTTTGAGATTGGCAAGCATAACAACTATTTTGACGACTTAAAAAACCGCCAGATAATGAACAAAGTAGCAGAAAAATGCTATCTGCCGACAAACAGAATGATGATAAACTTGATAAAAAAGCATCCTGAACTCAAAATAGCATACTCAATCTCAGGAACAGCACTAGATCAGTTTGAAGAATATAATCCTCTTGTGTTGAGAAGCTTCCAAGAATTAGTCGACACAGGAAATGTTGAATTGCTTAATGAGACATACTATCACAGCTTATCATATCTTTATTCAAAAGAGGAGTTCAAAGAACAAGTAAGAATGCACAGAGACAAAATAAAAAAGCTTTTTGGTCAAACACCAAGAGTTTTTAGAAATACAGAATTAATCTTCAACAATGAAATTGCAAAAGCTGCTGAAGACATGGGCTATAGTGGAATTCTTGCAGAAGGTGCAGACCATATTCTTGGATGGAGAAGCCCAAATTTCATTTACAGACCTGTAAGCTGCAACAAAATAAAACTTTTGTTGAAAAACTACCGCCTTAGTGATGACATTGCATTTAGATTTTCAAACAAAGGATGGAAAGAATGGCCGCTTACAACAGAAAAATACTCCGGATGGATAAACAATATCAACGGAAATGGCAATATTGTAAATCTTTTCATGGATTATGAAACATTTGGTGAGCACCAGTGGAAAGACACTGGCATTTTTGACTTTATGCAGCATCTGCCGCAACAACTTTTGAAGCACAAGGATAATGATTTTGTCACTCCGAGTGAAGCAATTGCAAAATACAATCCAATTTCAGAACTTAATGTTCATCATTTAATCAGTTGGGCTGACTTGGAAAGGGACTTAAGCGCATGGCTGGGAAATAAAATACAAAAAAGCGCAATTGAATACCTTTATGCAATAGAGGAAACTGTAAAAAAGAGCAACGACCAAAAACTTTTGCAGGAATGGAGAAAACTCACAACATCAGACCATTTCTATTACATGTGCACAAAATGGTTTAGTGATGGAGATGTCCACAAATACTTTAACCCGTATGACTCTCCATATGATTCTTTCATTGCGTTCATGAATGTCTTGAATGACATTAAAATAAAACTTGAACAAAGGCCAACGTTTGTACAACAAGCAATTGGCAAAACAACAGAGGTGAACTAGTATGACAAAGAAAAAGGTACATGAAGAAGGCTATGAACATGAGCTTAGAATAACTCAAACAAAGCCGGGAGAAGCAGATGTATATTTAAAAAGAAAGATTCTCGGCAAAGCTCCTGAGGAGTATTCTTTCCATCTAAAGTCAGGAGCAAAACTAAGAGATTTGATGGATCTTGCAGACGCATTTGCAAGCATGGGCGAAGAAACATTCCGCTACCATGTTAGCGAATACAAAAATGATTTCGCACAATGGATAGAGGACATTTTCAACGACTATGATCTTGCAAGACAAATAAGAGCTGTTAGAACTCCAATTGAAGCACAGAATGTTGTGTTAAAAAGAATGCTAAGAGAACTAAAACAATTATTGCCAGAAAAAATAACATGAAAGAATGAGAAGAGCTGCTTAATTATCTCACAAACAAGAAGTGTTTTTCCTCTCCACTTAGCTCTTTCATTATTCTTTTTATTATTGCTTTTTCTGGGTCAGGCATTAATTTGACTCTCTTTCTTATGTCTTCAAAGCTTTCAAACTTTTTCTCATTTCTTTTTTCTAAGATTTCCCACATGTGCTTTTTTCCAACGCCAGGTAATAACTCCAAGCTATGCATTCTTGTTGTCAATGGTTGAGCTGTATTAAAAAACTCCACAAATCTTTTTTCATTCTTTTTAACAAGATCTCTTATTACATATTCTACTTCAGAGAGGGCAGTAGAAGTAAGTTTGTCTAGATTTAATTTTGCTGAAATGTGATGAATTTTATCTCTCTTTCCTTCGCCAACGTAGACTTCCTCCATTGGCTTTAGAAATACGTCTTTTCTTGGAACTAATTCAAGCAAAGCAAAATGTTCTTTTCCAATTGCTTGTGCAATAGGTGTTTTTTTGTAAGATGGCCTTGTATCCAATGGATAGCCGTTCTGCAGAAAATCAAGAACAATGACATACTCCTCTTTACGTGGATCTTTTTCTCCATATCCCTCTGACTGTGTTGATGATTCTTGTTCCATTTTCGGATGTCGCCTTTCACCATGCCTGTTATTCTAATGTTTCTTTAACAGCATCTGCTATTTTTTTTAAGTTTTCTTGACTAATAGTTATTGTATATCCCTGCAACACTGTTTTTACTTCATCAGCAGTTTTTGGCTCTAAGTCAATTATTTTTGCAATGTGTTGTTCTTTTAATCTTGGAATTTCCATTTTTTGGATCTTTTCTTTTAATTCTGCAACTTTCTTTTTTGAAGGCAAACTAAATTGCTCTAAACACTCTTTTGCTTTTGTTGCCCTGAAGTTTAATGTTTCATCTCTTTTTTGTATTTTTTCAAGCTCCTCTTTCAATTCTCCCATCGTTAATGGCACTTCATTGATTATTGTTGGTTTTACGATTGTAATCGCCTCAGGTGAACTGGATGAACTATGATTGATTTTGCCTTGTTTTTATCATGAATTTTTATCATGTAACAATTGCCTTGCTTGCCTATAACTTCTCCCGTTCTCCCATGAAATCTTGGAAAGTAAAGTCCTTTTTGTATGGCTGATTCAGCATTAAGCAATACTTTGTCTCCATCCTTAAGAGGTTGAAAATACTTTGAAATGCTTATTTTGCCTTTTTTTCTTATTGTCTTCTGAAATATATGCCTAGTCCTCCTTCTACCTTTACCTATTCTCTTCATTTTTGTTAAAAAATGAAAGCTGAAAAAACAATTAGCTTTTTCTTGCTTTCATATAGAAATGAACCATGCATGATTTATAAATATTGCTCCCGTGCTGTGCTTTCAAGCTAAACGGAAAAAGTCCACTAAGAGCAAAATGCTTTTAGCAAATATCTCAGTTGCTGATCATATGGAAATATAGCAAAATAATCTAAATTTACGTTTTGCAGACAGCAAACTTTGTAACTTAATTTGACGCTGCCTCCGTACACAGATTCAAGCATTATAGCGCAAGATTTAAATAGTTGATTTGCAGGTAAATATCATTAGATAGTGGAGGGAGTAATATGAAGAATGCCTTTTTACAGATGAAAGAGAAAGTAAAGAGAGCTTTCTCTAAAGGTGAAGAAAGTGAAGCTGGAAAAGAAGATTACGTTGAAATTTCAGAATCGGCAGACGCAGCAGGCAAAGTGCTTGTAAGAACTTATGTCTTGGAAGACTTCGAAGATGTCAAGCCAATTCTTGATGACTTGAGAGAAGGAAGAACAATTGCTCTTGTAAACATTCGTCCATTAAAAGACAAAGATATTGTCGAACTAAAAAGAGCGATAAATAAAATCAAAAAAACAGTTGATGCTCTTGAAGGCGATGTTGCTGGCTTTGGAGAGGACTATATTGTTGTCACTCCCAATTTTGCCCAAATTTATCGAAGCAAAGCAACTGAAAGCGTAGAAGAAGCTGCTGAAGAGTAACTCTATTTTTCTTTTACAACAATATTTTTAAAGCCAAAAAATAGCTTATTTTCATGGCAAAAAAAGCAACAGAGAAACAAGCAACACCAAATTCTTTGGGCGGACAGCCATGTCCAATATGCAACAAAAACACTCTTACTTTAACTGAGACAACAACAGAAGTTCCATTTTTTGGCAAATGCTATTTGTTTTCTATGAATTGTTCTTCTTGCAATTATCACAAAGCAGATGTAGAATCAGAAGAGAAAAAAGATCCCACAAGATATGAGCTTGAAATTTCTTCTGAAGATGATATGAAAATTAGAGTTGTAAGAAGCTCTGAAGGCACAATTAAAATTCCCCACATGATAACCATTGAAGCCGGCCCTAATGCTGAAGGCTTTATTTCAAATATTGAAGGCATTTTAGAAAGAGTACAAAAAATAATCGAGCAAGCGCGGGATAGTGCAGAAGATGATGCTGACAAAACTAAAGCAAAAAACATGCTTAAGAAGTTAACAAGAATAAAATGGGGCCAAGAAAAAGCAAAATTAATCATTGAAGACCCTTCTGGAAATTCTGCAATTATTTCTGACAAAGCTATTAAAAGCAAGATAAAGAAATAATTATTTCCTTCTAGAAAACATTAGATAAGGAAGTTCAATAAATCTTTTCCAATGGGGAATTTCATTGACTACTCGCACCCTCATGTCAGGCAATTCGCGAAGCATACTTTTTGCCAATCCCCAAACTTCAGCTGAAAAGTGATCAGAATAATCAAATAATCCTGATCTTGGATCCCCAATAAAAACAATATGTCTATGTAAATCTCCGCCAACTATATGCAAGAAGGGTCTTCCTCTTGAAGCTGCTGCATACGCTTCAAGAATTGCAGCTTTTTTTGAATCGGGGCAATAAATATTTAATGAAACTTCTGAAGAAGCCCCATACTTTTCTACATAACGATCAATTACTGCATAAACATGATTTATATCTCCTTTTCCTTCTGGCCTTACCACCCCTCTGTCATGAACAAGAATTCCGTATTTTTCATCTTGTCTTTGATGAACTTCTATTTCAACAATATCTCTTATATGTCTTTGCTTGCAATAAGCAAGAATTGTAGCTTCTTTATCTGCACATAATTCTATAACCCCGCTGACATGTGCACCAAAATCAGCAATATATAAATTGCCCTGTTTTACCACAGTCATTTGACGCTTTCTTCCCCATTTACTTGAAGTCAACTGTTGTACTGTTTGCCCAAGACCGCTTCTTACAGTTACTTTTCTAATTGCTCTTTCTCTTCTTTCTGCATCTCTAATGGTATTTTCCAATACATTTTCCAATACAGAAGAAATTGTCCTGTCTTCTGACTGATTAGCAGATTGGATTGAATGAAAAGAATAAGTTCCCTGCGAAGACCTTTGTCTTGAAGCCGCTAAAGCTGGATTTCGAAACACTTTTACCTCACTATCCTTTTATTTATCACTCTGACTTGATATTTGTAGTCTGATATAAATATGTTTCGATTAAATAGTGACAAAATTTACAAGAAAAGCATTTTATACTGACTAAACGATCCAATTTAATGTCAATTTTGATCAAAGATGTGCTTCTGGACAAAACAAGAACTAATGTATTTATTGAAGGCAACAAGATAGCTAAAATTGGCGGCACATCAAAAGCAGAGTTTGTTATTGACGGCAGGCAAAAAGCAATTCTTCCTGGATTAATTAACTGCCACACGCATGCTGCAATGTCTTTGTTAAGAGGGTTTGGCGATGACATGGAGCTCCATGATTGGCTTCAAAACAAAATCTGGCCAGCTGAGAAAAGATACAAAGAAAAACATTATCGTATTGGAACAGAATTGGCTGTCTTAGAGATGATAAAAACAGGCACAACTTGTTATGCTGACATGTATTTTCATGAAGATATTTCTGCACAAGTTTGCAATGAGATGGGAATTCGCGCATTTTTAGGAGAAACGCATATTGATTTTCTTGGCGACAAAGAATTCAAGCAAATAAAACATATTATAAAAGAAATTCGGGCAATGAAAATAGAAAGAATTCAGCCAACTCTTGCTCCGCATGCTATTTACACTGTTTCAAAAGAAAATCTTGCAAAATTAAAGGAGCTTTCAATGGCAACAAATACACTTATTCAATTCCATTTAGCAGAGACAAGAAAAGAAAACGAGGACTGCTTTAAACAACATAAAAAACGCCCCGTAGAATTGCTTGAGGAAATTGGATTTTTAGGGGAGAATTTACTGGCAGCTCATTCAACATGGTTGACAAAAGGCGAGCTTAGAACATTAGCAAAATACAATGTGAAGATTGTTCACAATCCAATTGCAAATATGAAACTAGCAACTGGTGGAATAATGCCTTATCCAGAAATGATTGAAACTGGCTTGAATGTATCACTTGGCACTGATGGAGTAGCATCAAACAATTGCTTAGATATGTTTCAAACAATGAAATTTGCTGCTTTATTGCAAAAATGCCAACGATGGCAGTCAACTGTGCTTTCTGCACACGAGTGCTTTAAGTTAGCAACTCGTAATGGTGCAAAATCGCTTGGTATTAACACAGGTGAAATAAGAGAAGGAATGCTGGCGGATATTATTTTAGTCGACATGAAGGCAGTCGAAATGGTGCCAAACTACGATTTGATTTCGAATGTTGTTTATGCAGCAAATGGCAGTTGTGTGAGTGATGTAATCATAGAAGGCAAAATTGTGATGCAAAATAAAAAAGTAAAAGACGAAGAGAAAATACTAGAAAAAGCTGAAAAAATTGTAGAGGATTTTAAAACTTCATAAGCTATATATATTGGACTGCAATTTCATTGCCGTGGCACTACAAAAAACAAGGTTTTTTGGTGCCCCAAAATCAAGGTGATTTTGTGGAATTCGAAGTTTCTATTGAAAAGAAGAAATGTGTACTTTGTGGAGCATGTGTCGCTCAATGTCCTGAGCACTTTGAACTTGACAAAGAAGCAGCAATTGTTCTAACCCAAAAAATGCCAAAGGAAGTAGCAAAGAAATCAGAGATTATTTGTCCAACGAACGCAATAATCATAAAAGAAGCAAAATAATGAAAATTCGCTTAATCGCGAATCCCTAAAAATGCAAAGCATTTTTGGGCACAAGAAAATCTTGAATTTTTTTGTGTTTCGAGATTGAAACTGAGAAAAACAAAGTTTTTCTAGGCAACAAAAATGCAGAACATTTTTGATTGATCTCGCACTAAAGTGCGGGGTAAAACCCTATCAGAATTTTCAATAATCTTTATTCTTCAACAACTATGGTGTACCAGCCACAGCCCGTACATGCAACATCCAAGTAATCAAATGTTCCTACTTTTTCAAATGTATGTGAATAAGAATCTCCGTTATTCATGTTGCCTGAGTCGAATGATTTTCTGTCTCTTGCAAATATTCTGTGTTTTACTGTATCAGAATTTGTCCATGTGATTGTGCCACCTTTCTTTATTGTCGCAATTCGGGGCTCAAAGTTAAAGTCAGAAATATCGATTGTAAGAGAGCTTGATGCACTTGAATTATAAGCTGCAGAAGTTGCTACAGTATTATTGGAAACTGGCTCGCTTATTTTGCCTTCAACAACAGTTTCCACAACTTTTGGCTCTTCCTTAATTTCCTCTTTTACTTCTGTTTTTGTTTCAGTTGTAATAACAGGAGTTGGTTCTTCCTCAACAACTTTAGATGTTTCAGTTACTGTTATTTCCTTTTCGGCAGACTTAGAGCAAGCTATGATTAATAGTAAAAAAATAGAAAAAAGAAGAAATTTTTTCATTTTACTCAACTGTTATTGTGTGCCACTCTCTTTGCTGGTAGTATTCATCTAAATATAAATAGATACCGGGTTGGTCGAATTTTCTTGACCATGAGTCGCCTTCAAAGATTAACTTAGGGCTTTGCCATGATCTGTCTTTTGCAAATACTCTGTGAGTCTTTATACCATCAGCATTTACCCATGTAATTGTGGCTCCTGCTGGAATCTTGACGTTATAAAGATTATAATCTGTTATATGGCCTGTTTTGAAGAATCTTATTGTAACATCTCCATCAGCTTCTATTGTCTTAACATCGTCTGTATATACATTAGCTGAAACTTCGTTTGCAGTTGTCTCTTCAGGAACAACAGGCTTAATTGCCTCTCCAACTTCAAGCTCTCTTGATGCCTTGCTTTCAGATGGCCTGGATACAGGAATTGTTTGTGGAGAAGTTTGTGGAGAAGTTTGTGGAGAAGATACTTCTCTCTCAGTACTGGAAGCTCTTTCCTTTTCTGCAACTGTTTTTTCAGCGCCAGGCCTTTGAGACATATATAATAAAAGCACTATTAATATTAATACTACAACAACAACCAAAATGACAACATTGTTATTTTTTGTTTTTTTCATAGTAAATCCCCCTTAATTTTTATGACTATGTGCTCATGAAATTCAGAGGGATATATAAATATTGTGGCTTTCTTCACTCTGCCCCTAATTTAATCAGTTACCTCTATCAAATGGTAACAAAAACGAAAGGTTTAAATAGTCGTTATCCTTCCCTTCTGCAATAAGTAGTTATGAGGTTGATACAATGAACAAAAAAATACTCGCTATAATTGCGTTGTTAACATTACTATTTATTTTCGCTGGATGTGTACAACAGCCAGCAGAAGAGAAGAAGCAAGCTGCAGCTGCAAGAGCAGTTTCTCCTGCCGTCATTACACCATTGCAGCCTGTTATTCAAACAACTCCTAAAACAGAAACCAAGACAACTTCTACACCCACAACTACTCAAACTCAAACAGTAAGCTCAACATCTTTTTTAGATGGATTAACAGTCCAAAACTGTGACTCAAGAATAAGAGCTGCTGAAGATGATGTTGATGATGCTGAAGATGATGTTGATGATGCTGAAGATGACTTAGATGAAGAGGAAGACGAATTAGATAGATTAGAAGAAATAGAAAGCAAAGTAAAAGCAAATTCAAGCTCAACAGATGCTCAGAAAAGGGACGCTGAGAAGGATGTTGACGACCAAAAAGATGATGTAGAAGATGCTGAAGATGACTTAGATGAAGCTGAAGATGACTTAGATGAAGCAAGAGCACTTTTAAGACAAATAAGAGACAAATGTGCCCAATTAAAAGCTGGCATTACTACGCCAGTAAGTTCAACCGGGTCAACAAGCTCAACATCCGGCATATTTAGCGCAACATCAGGATCAATAACAGATTGCAGTGCTGCAATAAAAAACGCTGAAGACGCTCTTGATAATGCTGAAGATGATGTTGATGATGCTGAAGATGACTTAGATGAAGAGGAAGACGACCTTGACAAACTAGAAGCGGAATTAGCAGCATTAAAAGCAGACTCAACTCCAGATTCACAGCAGGAAAGCGAAATAAAGAGATTGGAGAGAAGGATTGACGATCAAAAAGATGATGTAGAAGATGCTGAAGATAACTTAGATGATGCTAAAGAAAGAGAAGATGAAGCTCGAAAAAATCTAAGAGACATAAGAGCTAGATGCCGTTAAGCATCTTTCTTTTTTTATTTTA
>JAWCRX010000017.1:0-10518 GCA_038869035.1 Candidatus Woesearchaeota archaeon
TTCTGTCTGTGCTACCATCATTTACATAGATTATTTCATATTTCTTATTCATTCTTTCCAGAACTTGCTTTAGTTCCTTGTATAATGGGACAACATTCTCTTCCTCGTTAAATGCAGGCACAATTATTGATATTTCCATATAGATAGAAGAGGAAGCTGATTTATAAAGATTGCCGTCTATTAGTCGACAACAATAGTTTTGTATATAAATCCGCTAACTAATGTTTGAAAGACAAAACAATTTATGTGTTACTTTTGTCTTTCGTTATATTTTCTTGCTTTTATTATTACGACATTTCCAAAAGGCAATCTAACAAAACCCTGTATTTTTAAAGTCAGATCAAAAAGTTTTGTTATAAGATTTTCTTGTCTTTTTCTGTGCAAAAATGTTGAGCCTTCGCTTTTTTTCCATTGCAAAAATATCTGGTATGCTTGTTCAAAGAAAGCTGGAAACAAAAAGTGTTCTTTTATTTTGATTTCAGAAAATCCTGATTTTTCAAGCAATAGCTTTGTTTCCTTAAGTGATATTGGTTTATATGGCCCAAAAAAAGCATATATTCCTGTTTTTCTTACATCATCTCCAAATTTAAATTTGATAAAGTTGTAAAAAAGAGAATAAAATAAGTTATTTTTTCTTGCAATTATTATGAGTTCTCCTTCATCAACCAATGATTCAAAAGACTGTTTAATTATCTTTTCTCTTGTTTTTTTTGGGAGGCGCTCAAGCTTATAAATCAAAGTTATTGTTTTTGCTTCTCCAAAGCTTTTTTTCTTATCATAAATTTTAGTGTTAATTTTTAATTTAGAATTTTTTGATTCAGAAGTTTTTATTGTATATAGTGAAGTTTCTTCTCCTAAGTTAATGCTAATAACATTTTTTAATGGAAAATATGGCAGATAAATCCCATCATAAGAAAAGATATCTATGGCGGGCTCTTTAATTCCCTCTAATTCTTTTTTTACTAATTCTAGCTCATAATTAGACAAAATGTCCATTGGCTTTCCTATCCACGTTTTTCTGCAAAATCTTTCCTGATATTCTTTAATTTCCTGAATAGTCCATTTATCAGGATTATAGCTATATGAAAGAAAATGTTTTTTTCTGAAACGATTAAAATGAATGACTTCATTTAAATCTCTTCTTTTAACAAGTGGTTCCATTTTTTCTTCTTTTGTCTGATATCCTAGAAGAAAGAAACAACATATTACATGGCTTTCAGGCATTCCTAAAATTTTTTTTATTTTCTTATCTGAACCATAACTATTCATTGCCAATCCTCCTAAGCTAAAGTAATTTGCAGCAAGGTGCATATTTTCCACTGCCAATGCCCCGCTCTGGACTGCCTCTTTATAGTGCCAGCCATCGTAAGAAACCACTATGACAACAGGTGCACGAAGAATTATTGTTGATGCTGCTGCCTCATTAACTAACTTTTTTTTAATTTCTTTTTTTGTCACAACAACAAAATCCCAAAGCTGATGGTTGCATGGTGTAGGCGCGTAAGTTGCAAGTTCAAGAACTTTTTTTATCAAAGACATTGGAACTTTTTTATCAGTAAATCTTCTTGAACTTTTTCTTGTTTTTAGGACTTCTAAAAATGATTTCATTTTATCTTAACTCTCTGCCCCTTTTCTGTTATAGTTCTTACTATTCTTATAGCAGTTTTTTCATTGTTTTCTATTTCAAGCTTTCCTTTTTGGTTAAGCTCTGAAAGAATAAAGTAACGTGATGATGGGATAAAAGTAAAAGAGTATTTTTCTCCAAGATATATTTTAGAATTTTTAGGTAGCTGATATAGTTGATCTGTAATTATGATGCTATCTTGCTGAATTGTGAAAGTTCTCTTAAAGCCTATCTTTGACAATTTTTTCCTCATAATCAACAAGCTACGGAGCTTTTCTTTAAGCAGCTGAGCAAGAAGTCTGTTTTTGAATAATGTTTTTGAAAGGATTCTTATTCCAGAATATGATATAAAAGAAAGAGGTTTTTGGTCAATCACAACTAATTTTCCCTCGCTTGTTGTTTCTGTATAGGAAGTCTTTTCACTATAAAATCCGGAGCCACATAATCTGTTACCAAATCTTACCAAAATTCCTGAATCAAAGTAATAATAATTGCCAATTTTTAACTTGAATGCCCCTCCTTTTTTTGTTGAGTAAATTAACTGCTTCTTGTTTCTCATTATTGAGATTCCAGCCCCTTTAAAGAACTTTGAAATATTTTTATTATTAAAATTGACTTTTTTGTCAGCGTATTGAGAAGCATCAAGCCAGCAATAAGCCATGTAGCTCAGGTATCTGTCATCAAGAGAAAACAAATCTGCAATATCCTTTGATCTTGAAATGGCAGCAAGATGTTTTGAAGCTTCTGTTTTAAAGTATTCAAATGAAAGCGGAGCAAGATAATCTGTGTTTCTTGATGTAACTTCGGCTCCAACGGTCCACTTAAAAGAAATTTCATCCAAAAATTCCAATGCTTTGCAAATTGCATCTCTAATTTTTTTATCTTTTGTTTTTTGGAAGATCTTTGTCAGATAATAAAGTGTCCATGACAGATAACCTGCATCTACACTTCCATATTCTTCCCACCATCCTTCTTCATGCTGCCCCTTTAGAACCTCTTCTTTTTTTTCATCAAAAGCTTCCAGAAAAGATCTTTTTTTTGTGAGCAAATAAATATTGAGCAATGCTGCTGAAGCGCCAGCTTCCTGATTAACAACTCTTCTTTCCTTTCTTTTTTTCAGATATAGAGCAGCTTTTTCTAAAGCATCTATAACTTCTTTCTCTGGTTTTTCATTAATTGCAATCAAAGCTTCGCTTATTGCGAATGCTGAAAAGGCAGTTGCCACATACGAAGATTCATCTGGATACCATTCATTGAATGAACCATTTTTATTTTGGATTTGAGTCCAGAATTTTATTCCTGCAAGAATCCATTCTTTTATATTTGGATTTTTGTAATAAATATTATCTTTGAAAGGAATACTGTAGATATAAGCAAGAGTCAGAACTGCTTCTTGTGATCTTGCACAGGCAAAGTCTGTTTGTTTGTAATGCCAGTAGCTTCTATCAAAACAACCATAAGTTGGTGAGCCAACATTTCTGTCCTCTAAACTTAACAATCTCTTAATATTACATAATATTCCGTGCTGATAGACATTTGACATTATATTAACCTCTGATAAATTTTAAGATGTTCATCAATATTCTTCTTCCAGCTAAAGTTCTTTTTTTTGCTAGTAAGCCATTCTCTGTTGTAAACCTTTAGCACACCTTCAGCAATCGCATCAGGATTTTTTGGCTCTACTAAAACATACCTCCCAAATATTACTTCTGGAATTGAACCAACATTTGATGCTACAATAGGCTTGTTCATTGCACAGCTTTCCACAGTTGTATAGCCAAAACCCTCTGTCAAGCTCGGCACAACAACAACATCTGCAGCAGCAACATAATTAGGAAGCTCTTTTGCAGAAGTAGAAGGAAGAATATTGCAAAGTGGCTCTATTTTAAGATCTTTTACTATTTTCATAATTTTTTTGAATCTTTTTTGATATTGTTTGTCTTGAGTAACTAAAGCAAGCAATCTTGCATCTGGAATTTTGTCAACTATTTTTGGCATAGCTTTTATTAAAAATTCTAATCCTTTGCTAAATCCAGGTCTGCCATAAAAGAAAACAACATAATTATCAGACAAAGTAAGTTTTCTTCTTATTTCATTGCCACTATATTTTTTCGGATTCCAAAATTTCCAGTCAAAACCATTGTAGATGACAGTTGTTTTTTGCTTTTTAACATAATTTAAAAGATCATTTTGTGTGTTCTTTGAAACACAAATATATTTTGTGTACCCCAACTTTACGATTATCCATTCAAGAAAGTGGTGAAGCCAAGAACTTGGCCATGGTAAAGTAAGACTCCATTTTTTCCCAAGTACTTCATGCATCGTAATCACAATGGGCTTTCTTTGCAATCTGGCAGCAAGCCATGCAGGTCCTGCACCAGTATAAGTAGAAGTATGGATTACATCTGCTTCTCTTGCAAGCTTCCAGACTAAAGGAATAGCAACAAATGGATAAAAATATCTTGAAAAAGAATCAACACGATAAATTTTTATCTTATTTTTTACTTCATAATTTTTTGTTCCAGGAATTTTTTGCACAACAACCCTTACTTCATGGCCTTTTTTTGCCAGTCCTTCACATAAATTGACAAAAACTGTCTCAGCACCTCCAAATAAAGGGTAATAATTTTCAAGAACAAACAAAAGCTTTAGTTTCTTTTTCATTGTTTACTTTTTGCCTTTTTGAATGCAACTTCTCTTATAATTGTCTCTTGTTTTTTCTTTATCTTTTTTATCGCTGAATAATTAAAGTAAGTTATCATTATTAAGAATAAGAATCCCACAACAATCACCAAATCAAGCGCCCTTGCAAATGCAAATGTTTCTACAAGAGGATCAAGAATGCTTGGAAACAGTCCAATTACAGCAATTGTAACCCAGCAAATAATCCAGAACAAAAACTCAAAGCCAGTTATTTCTTTTCTTTTTAGCTGTAAAAATGAAAAATACGACATGACTAAGGCAAATATTATTCCAATAATCTGAATTTCTAGGACCATTTTTGAAGCCTCCAGGCAATTAATTTGAGCCCAATTTTAATTCCATCAAGTACAGTTGTGCCTTTGTATTTGTCTAAATAAATAGTTTCTATAGGAATTTCAGCATATTTTAACTTTGCCTTTCCTGCTCTTGCTATCATCTCTGATTCCATGTCATAATTTTGGGCTTCCCAGCGTATTTTTTTGTAAGCATCCCGAGTAAATGCCCTGAATCCACATTGTGTATCATGGATTTTTATTCCATAAAATATTCTTGTTATTGTGTTTAATCCCCAGTTTCCTATTCTAAGTAAAACAGGCATCTTTTTTGTTCCTTTTCTTGTTCCAAAGACAACATCATTACTTTTTAATGCATTTAAAAAACGAGGAATATCTTTTGCTCTATGCTGACCATCTGCATCCATTACAATAATGTTTTCTGCACCTTTTTGAATGGCATAATCACAGCCTGTTTTTAGTGCAGCTCCCTTGCCAAGATTTGTTATGTGCCTTAAAACAATTACTTTTGCTTCCTGAGCAACAGACGCAGTATTATCTTGGCTTCCGTCGTCTACTACAATAACGTCTTTGACTATTTTTTTAACTGCTTTAAGAACTTCTTTTATTCTTGTAGCTTCGTTGTGTGCAGGAATTACGACGATGGTCTTCATTAGAGTTATATGATGAAGTCAGGAGCTTTGTTTTTTGTTTGAGTTGTTTGATTTTCCAACGGTTGATTCTTTACTTGTTTTATTTCTTCTCTCTCTTGTTTTATTATCGTCTTATTTGTCCTCTTTGTTGTTGTTTGGTTTACTTCAACTTTTTGTCCTTCGTAAAATTCAATCTGTGTTGACTCAGTTCCATTCCAGTCAACTTTATAAGTATGGATTTCAGTTCCAAAACCGTCTTTTTGGCGATTAAATGGCGTGAAATACTTTAACCCATGTCCTTGTAGATAATACATTCTACTAAACATGCTTGGAGCTAAATCACCAAGAGCAATTAAAGCCTCATAGCTATCTTCTGATCTTGGGATAAGTAAAACGCCAAATTCTTGTGCTCCCCCTAATTTTGCCGAGCTATTTTGTTTTACAACAATAATCTCATTACTTTTTGGGAAGACAAGCCATTTCGGATAAACTGGTTGAGGAGAAGCAGGAATTTTTACTTCTCTTTTGTTTAAATCAATCTCCAATGGTATATTTCCTTGACAAACAAAAATTTCATTTTCTTTTATGCATCCTTCGCTTGTTACATATGTTGGCCAAGAACTCACCCAAGCATTTGCTTCTGAGTCAGAGGTTATTCCTTGAACCTCAGAATATAATTCGACTGCTTTTTGTTCTGTGTAATTAAAGTTCTTAGTCATATATTTAACTGCCTCTTCTTGTGGCATTTTTCTAAGATGCTGCCATATTTTTGCTCTTTCAAAATCCCATGCCGCAAAGTGAGCCCACACTCCTGCTTTTCCTATCATATCGTTTGATGCGATAAAATAATCTTCTGGAGGCTCACAATGGCTATTTTTCAAAATAGCATTTGCTTCTTCTTCAGTATAACCTTTATCAGTCAACTTTATTCTTGCTTGTTGTTTATTTTCTTTTATAATTTCATAGACAATATTTACAGATTTTACTGTATCTTGTTGTTTTTTATCTATTTCATCAAATGCAGTATTGCCTCCACAATCAAGCATTCTTAAAATTGAAACTGCAAGCTCTTCATCATCTGTCAAAAGAACTTTCCCTATCCAGTGTGCTTGAGGAGTATCTTGGGTGGCACCATCAAAAGTTATTCTTCTTTCTGTAAACCATTTGAAGTGATGGCCAAAGTCCCACCATGAATTTACTATTGCATTTTCTTTTGAATCTTCGCGAATACTTGTTAATGTATTATACCAAGCATCATTTATTATTGGAATATCTTGCTCTGCAACAGCATATGCGCTTGTTATAGGATTCAACAATAGCAATCCAAAAAGGACTAATAAAGTAGGAATGGTTATTTTTTTGCCTATCCTGAAACTTTTCTCAAACCATTCACTTCCTTTTGTTGCTAAAATTCCAATTGCCGTTCCAAAACCAATAGCAAATGGGGGGACTATCAACATAGCAAACCTTATTCCTTTAGTTGTTGCGTAAAAAGCTGCAATCATCCAAATTGCTAAAAATACAGCATATTTTATGTCATAGAAATTTTCTTTTGTTTTTTTTGTCAAGCTTAGCACTATTCCTAATATAGAAATGAATAATAACAAAGTGCCTCCCACAGTTGCTATTATTTCATTTATTCCTCCTTCATTTAATTCTGCGACTGTTGTAAGGACATTTGGCCATAAAGTTTCTAAGACAGGAGTCTTTATTGTTGTAAATTGCAATGGACCTTGTAGACCATAATAAAATGTTTGAAAGTCAGAAAATAAAGTAACAAAAACTGCGCTAGAAACTAAAAATGCTCCACAAATTATTAGTGAATTTTTTATTGGTTCAAATTGAATAAATTTGTTTAGTCCTTTCTTTATCTCTTCTCTATGAACAAAAGCATTGTAAGCAATCCAAATAAATATTGTTGCAATAATGAAATCAGAAATATACCACCACCCTCCCCAAATCAAACTATAGATTCCTATTAAAAGTCCTGAAACTGCTGCAAATGTTATCTTTTGCCATGTTTTTTCTACCTCAAATGCTTCAAAAAAGAGCCATGTAATAAAAAGAGGGAAGAAAATGTTCCATGCATCTGTGTCTGCATGTCCCCATAGAGTTCTGTTTACGAATGCAACATTAACTGCCATCATTGTTGCAGCAAAGAATGCTCCTATATTGCCACTAATTCTTCTTGCAATAAAGAAGGCAGGAATTACACAAAGAGCTGCAATGAAAACAGGTGTAAGAACGATGCTTTTCAAAATATCTTTGTCTGAATCGAATAATGTGAATGCTTTGTGAAAATAAGCCAAAAAATATGGGTGGAAAAGGTCTGCTATGGCAATTTCTTTTCCTAAGGGAGCAAACATTTTAGTGTCATAATTTTTTCCATCTCTTAATTCATCTCCAGGATAACCATGGTCTAAAACATTTTTCGCGTATCTTGCCCAATAATAAGGGTCAATGTCAGGCATATAAGTATTTTCATTGTCGTCCTGCCAGTTTGCCTTAAATTGTTGAGAAGCTGTCTTAATTTGTTGATTAATTTGATCTTTATTTTGTTCATAGACTTTTTGATATTCTGTTTCTATAATTGAATTTTTGTTTGCTTCTGGCAGATTAGGGTATTGTTGGTTCACTTGTCCCCTTATTTGTTGCTTTATTGAGTTTGCAACTGCCTCTTCAGCAAAAGAATCTAAACGAGGCAAATTTGCATTTTGCATTCTTATATTTGCAGCAAGAAAAATTGGAATGATCAAGAGCAAAATTGTCAAATAAATAGGCGCATGTTTTGTTTTTGTCAAATCAGTTATTTTTTCCTTCGCTGCTTTCCAGTCAAATGAGATTTCATCTTCTTCTTTTTCTTGTTTTTTCTCTTCTTTAGCACTTTTAAACCAGTTTTTTATTCCTGAAAAATCAATTTCATCCTCTTCTTCCTTGACTTCTTCAACGTGCTTTTCTGCTTCGTCTAATTTATCTTGTTTGATGTCTTTTTCAGCATGTCTTAATTCTTTTTGCTCTTTTTCCAATCGTGCAATTTTTTCTTTCTCTTCTTCTATTTTTTTCCTGAATTCTTTTCTGGCTTCTTCAGTTTTTTCTTCCCTTCTTTTGTCTCTCAATTCGTCCAAGCGAGATTTTTCTTCAGAAATTTCTTCTTTAACTTCCTGTTTTAGTTCTTTGACTTCTTCTTTTACTTTATTTTTGTCCTTTTTGAACCACTTTTTAATAAAAGAAAAGTCTATTTCATCATCATTGTTTTTTTCATCTGACATTTATGAAAAGAGAGCTAAGTTATTTATAAAGGTTGAGGTTTTTTACGACGGAAACCTAAAATATTAAATAATACAACTTGATCATTGCTAAAATGAACGTTCTTGTAACAGGAGGAGCAGGATATATTGGTTCTCACACTGTCAAGGCACTAGTCAAAAAAAGCCATAAAGTTTTTGTTTTTGATAATTTATCTACAGGTAATAAAAAACTAGTAGATCCTAAAGCAAAGCTAATTGTTGGCGATATTTTGAGCAAAAATGCAATAGTAAAAGCTATAAAGAACAATAAAATAGATGCAATTATTCACTTTGCAGGCCTTATCTCTGTATCTGAATCATTTTCTAACCCAGAAAAATACTATGAGATAAATGTGAAAGGAGGAAAAAATGTTCTTGAAGCCATGGTTGAATGCAAAGTCAAACATATTGTTTTCTCTTCATCTGCAGCCGTATATGGAAACGCACAAAGAATTCCAATTAAAGAAGCTGATCCAAAAAAACCCACAAGTCCTTATGGAAGGAATAAACTAGAATTCGAAAAATTGCTTGGGAAATTCTCTAAAAAATATGGAATAAAATATGTTTCTTTGCGCTACTTTAATGCAGCGGGGGCAGATATTAATGCTGAAATAGGAGAAATGCACGATCCTGAAACTCATCTTATTCCAATTGTACTTGATGTTGCTCTTGAAAAAAGAAAAGAAATAACAATATTTGGCGATGATTATAAGACTTTAGATGGTACTTGTGTAAGAGATTACATTCATGTTGTTGACTTAGCAGACGCACATGTTCTTGCTTTAGAATACATGAGAAAAAAGAAAAAAAACAACGTATTTAATTTAGGTTCTCAAAGTGGATTTTCAAATATGGAAATAGTTCATGCTGTTCAAAGAATTACTGGAAAGTCAATCAAGCTAAAAATAGGCCCAAGAAGAAAAGGTGATCCTCCTGTATTGATTGCAAGCTCTGAAAAGGCAAAAAAAGAGCTTTGCTGGGAGCCAAAATTAAGTGATATTGATACAATAATCAAAACAGCATGGCAATGGCACCAAAAAATTAAGTAGTTCTTCTTTTTACTTTGACTAAATTAATTATGAAAGCAGCAAAAATGGTTTGAATTCCAATAATTATTAATGCAGAGGCAGTCAATGCAAGATAAATCTCATTAAAAGTCAATGCACCCATGTTAATGTTTAGCCAATATATCAATATTTTCACATTTGTTATAAATCCAATGATAAAAATAATCATGCCAAGCAAAATTCCTCTTTCTACACTTATTTTATCGACGAGAAATTTAGTGAATTTTTTTGGCGGCTCAAACTCATTCACAGTCAGGTAAATCTTTGCTATTGCTCCAAACAACCATAATTGATAGCCCAAAAGTATTAATAATGTTCCGAGGATAAATGTAATTGGACCAAGAAGAGGATAAAGTATATTTGAAGCAACTATTCCTGCAGTAATTAATCCAAGTAAAATCAAAATCAATCCAGGTAAAAAGAAAAGATGAGTTGGACTTTGGATAAGCATAAAGCTAAGGTGCCTCCAACCATCTCTAAATGAATGAAGCTTCGATTCCCCTTCTCTTGGATAATATATAATAGGTATTTCCTTGATTTTTAATTTTGTTCTTGCTGCATTTATCACCATTTCAGAAGCAAATTCCATTCCTGTTGTTTGCAATCTCATTTTTTGGTAAGCTTCTTTTGTAAATGCTCTCATACCACAATGAGAATCTGAAATATTTGTGTGAAACATAAATCTCAATATTCTAGAAAGAACAGGATTTCCAATGTAGCGATGTAACCAAGGCATTGCGCCTGGCAAAATATTCCCTTTTAGTCTACTTCCTATGACAAAATCATAACCATTTCTTAATGGTTCTATAAATTTTGTGACTTCTGAGAAATCATAAGTGTTATCTGAGTCTCCCATCACAATATATTTGCCACGAGATTCTTCAAAACCTCTCAGATAGGCATTTCCATAGC
>JAWCRX010000018.1:0-10323 GCA_038869035.1 Candidatus Woesearchaeota archaeon
CGAGATAAAGGAAGACACAATTGTCAAATAATTAATGTCTTATTCTAAAATTGAATAAGTTTTATAAACAATGTTTCTTCTGCAAACATATGGCTTTTGATCATAAAAAGATTGAACAGGAAGTAATTGATTTTTGGAATCAAACTAAAATATATGAAGCCATAAAAAAGAGAAATTCTGCTGGAAAAAAATTCTATTTCCTGCAGGGGCCACCCTACACTTCAGGAAGACTTCATTCCGGCCATGCTTGGAATCATGCTCTAAAAGACATGGTCTTAAGATACAAAAGAATGAACAATTTTAATGTTTGGGATCGCGGAGGATTTGATATGCATGGCCTGCCAACAGAGCATAAAGTAATGGAAAAAAACAATTTGAAGTTTAAGCAGGATATAATTAGTTTTGGCATAGAAAAATTCAACACAGAATGTTTAGAGTGGAGCAAAGAAAAAGCCACATTGATGAATGAAGATCTAAAGCGATTGGGGGTTTGGCTGGATCATGATAATGCTTATATGCCAATAACTCAAGAATTTATTGAAGGAGAATGGTGGCTTGTCAAACAAGCGTGGAAAAAAGATCGTTTGTATAAAGGAAAAAAAACTATGCAATGGTGTGCAAACTGTGAAACTGCCCTTGCAAAACACGAATGTGAATATAAAAATGTAACAGACAATTCTGTTTTTGTGAAATTTAAGGTAAAAGGAAAGGATGAATATTTGATAATTTGGACAACTACTCCATGGACACTTGCTTTTAATTTGGCAGTTATGGTAAATCCTGACTTGGATTATGTAAGAGCAAGAGTTGACAGTGAAACGTGGATTGTTGCAGAAGAATTAGCAGCGCCAGTAATTCAGGCAGTTGCAGAAAAGCAATTTAATGTTCTTGAAAAAATAAAAGGAAGGAAACTTGAGGGATTGGAATATGAACATCCCTGGATTAATGAAATTCCTGTATTAAAAGAAGTCAAGGAAAAATATCCTAAAACTCATACAATAATTTTGTCATCTGAATATGTAACTTTGGATGCTGGCTCTGGCTTAGTACATTGTGCACCGGGATGTGGACCAGAAGATTATGAAGTTGGACATAAATATGGACTTCCTGCATTTAACACAATAGATGAAAAAGGAGTTTTTTCAGATGAAATGGGAAAATTTGCTGGCAAAAGAGCAAAGAAAGATGATGCTTTTTTTGTTGAACAGCTTGGAAACAACCTAATCAATGGCGCTCCTGTCGATCATGATTATGCTCATTGTCAAAGATGCAAAAATCCTGTTGTCTTTAGAGCAACAGAGCAATGGTTCTTCAAAGTCGAGGATTTAAAGGAAAAGATGATTGAAGCAAATGAAAAAGTTTTATGGGTACCAGATACAGGAAAGAATGCATTTAGATCATGGTTAGAAAATTTAAGAGATAATTCAATTACAAAACAAAGATTCTGGGGCACACCTGTTCCAATTTGGGAATGCAAATGTGGCAATTATTTTGTTGTTGAAAGTGTTGCTGAACTAAAACAGCTTGGTGCACAAAAAGTGCCTTCTAATTTGCATATTCCTTGGATCGATGAAGTTACAATTCCTTGTGGAAAGTGTGCAAAGGATATGAAAAGAATCCCAGATGTTCTTGATGTTTGGATTGATGCAGGAACAACGTCATGGAACTGCTTAAATTTCCCAAGAAATCAGGAATTGATAAAAAAATTATGGCCAGTTGATCTTATTTTGGAAGGAAAGGATCAGATAAGAGGATGGTTTAATCTTTTAATGGTTGCTTCATTCTTGGGATTTGACAAGCCTTGCTTTAATTCCGTTTTTATGCATGGCTTCTTGACAGATGTAGAAGGAGTAAAGATGTCTAAGTCTCTTGGAAATATTATTTCTCCTTATGAGATTGTTGAAAAATATGGTGCTGATACATTGAGATATTACTTTTCCTCGACAAAAGCAGGAGAAGACATAAACTTTAGCTGGGATGAAGCCGCATTAAGATACAGAAATTTAGTTGTATTATTTAATGTTCACAATTATTTGATTGAATTAGCAAAAGAATCAGGAACAAATCCAGCAAAAATAATGGTTAATGCAAATAATTTAAGTTTTGAGGAAAAATACATCATTTCAAGGCTTCATTCTACAATTAGAAAGGTAACGGAGCTGTTTGAAGCTTATCGTTTGGATGAAACCATTTCAAAAATGGACGAATTGTTTTTGGATTTGAGCAGAATTTATATTAAAATGATAAGGGACAAGGCAACTTTTGGAGAAGACAGCGAAAAATCAATTATTGTCTGGACTATTTATAATGTTCTTTTGGAAAATTTAAAGATGTTTTCTACTGTTGCTCCATTCACTTGCGAAAAAATCTATCAAAATTTAAAGCAAGAATTTGGATTGCAGGAAGAAAGTATTCATGGATTTAGGTGGCCAAAATATGACGATAAACTAATTTTAAGAGAATTAGAAATAGAAATGAATATGGCAAATTCTGTGATTCAGGGAATTTTGGGTGCAAGAGAGAAGGCTGGTCTTGGATTGAGGTGGCCTGTAAAACACGTTGCAGTTGTTACTTCTGATATTGATACAAGAAAAGCTGTTGAAGCATTGCATGAAATAATAAAATCTCAGACAAATGTGAAAGAGCTATGCGTGATGGAAAACTATCCTGATGCTAAAACCAAGGTAAGGGCTGATTATGCCAAACTAGAGCCTGTTTTTGGTGAAATTGATTCTGCAAAGATAATTGCAAGGCTCGCAACTGAAAGCAATGAAACAATCTTAAGACATCTTAATGAAGAAAAATCATATCGCATTAACATTGATGACAAAAAATTCGATATATTGCCGGAACATGTCATCATTGAAACTATTGCTCCAAGCAACATTGTTGTTGGTGTGTTTAAAAAAGGAAATATTTACTTAAACATCTCGAGAACTATAGAATTGGATGCAGAAGGATTTGCCCGTGAGACAATGAGAAGAGTTCAACAATTAAGAAAAAACAAAGGAATGCAAAAGAAAGACAGAATATCTTTGTATGTTGAGGTTGATGACAACATGGTGGCGCATCTTTTAAAATTTAACGATCAAATAAAAGAAAAATGCGGAGTAGCTACTTTGGAAATATCTGACAAATCACCTTTGGAAGAATATTTTGCCTCTTCCGCTGAAAAGATCAAAGGCAAGAAATGCAATATCTTCTTTGACAAGTGTAAGATCTAACAAGCCCGGGATAAAATTTCTATTTCCATCCTCTTTTTGCTGCTTTAATTCTTTCAAATGTGTCAGTTGGGAACCATTTTCCAACAACTTCAATGCCAAACAGCTTTCCTTCTTCTGCAAGTTTGGGAAAAATGTCAAACTCAAACATACATTTGCCTGGTTTGACATAGTTAATTATTTCAGGCTCAACAACATATAAGCCTGAATTGATGAGATTTGAAGGGGCGTCTTCCGGCTTTGGCTTTTCAACAAATCTTTTTATTTGCCCATTTTCAATTTCAACAACACCAAATTGTGAAGTATCCTCAACTGCTTTTAGCGCAATAGTTGCAATGGCGTTTTTTTGCTTGTGAAAAGCAATCAGCTTGTCTATATTTGTCTCTCTTAATTCATCGCCATTCATCACAATTGTTGTTTTAGTTATTTTATCTTTTATCAGTCTCAAACAACCAGCAGTCCCAAGGGGCTCTTCTTCAACAACATAATCAATATCTACACCAAATTTAGAGCCATCTTTGTAATATTCCTTGTATTTTTCAGCAAGATAGCCAACAGACAATGTTATTTCTGTTATTCCATACTTTTTCAATAAGCTAAATTGGTATTCCAGCAAAGTCTTTCCATTTATTTTGATCAAGTGTTTGGGAGTTGTAAGAGTAAGAGGTCTTAATCGTTCTCCTTTTCCTCCTGCAAGAATTATTGCTTTCATATACTTTCTATAATATTTACAACAATAGTAATTAATAAGCAATTAATAAATAATTAATAAATTTAGTGATTAGATTTAAATATGCTAAAAATCCTAAAAATGTTATGTCAAAAATAAGTAAGGAAATTCCTCTTGCTGAATTAACATTCAGAAGATATGAAAAGCCAAATACAGAAGGAAGAGAGCTTGTAAGAAAGCTTTGCTTGAGTGTTGGTTTGCTTCAACCTGGCGATTCAAGAGATGTAATTGTTGATGTTCTTCATGTAATTTTAAAGGAAAAAGAAATTGCAGTAGATGACGTTGTGAAAAAAGTTGTGGAAAACAGACAATCACATAATTTACCTCTTGCTGGAATAGCTCCTTCAAATGTTAGAAGACAGCTGAAAAGATTAAAAGACTTATTTTTGATTGAAAACATTGACAATAAATACAGGCTGACAGAAAAAGATAAACTGCTAAATATTTTTGAGGAGAAAGTTGAGCAATATCTTCTAAAGTCAGTTATTGGAAGAGTAAAGGAATATTATGCAGCCATAGATGATGAGTTTAGCAAAAAATAAGGTTTAAAAACATTGGATTAAAAGCAATATTTCTATGAAAAAGAAAATAATTGTAGCAACTGTCTCGCTTTTATTGTTGGGCCCTACAGAAACTATCATTGGAAAGGTGATGGAGTATAGAAAAAGAGCAGTGGAGGTTGCTCCAGTAGTTAAAGAGATTAGAGTTCACCCTGAAATTGTTGTGAACATTCCTGAAAGGATATTGAGAGTTTATAATGTACCAAATGGAAGGAAAGCACAAGACAGTGATTCTGTTATATATGAGTTTCCCGTAGCAATTGGGATGCCTTCGCCAAAAAAGTACCAGACTCCTGAATTAGAATCCATCATACTTTTTGCTGAAAGAAATCCTGTTTTTAAGCCAATAGGCGAATGGGCAGGAAATGATAGAGGGATTGCTTTTCCTTTTTCTCACCCAAAAAATGCATACAGAGCAAGAAATGATAGCGGAGCATTTGAAGGCTATAAATTAACGCTAGACTACAGCGACATTATAAGAATTCACTCCACTCAAAATGAGGAGTCTGTAAGAAGGCAGCAGGCGGCAAGCCATATGTGTTTGAGGATGCTTTTGCCTGATGTCAGGCTACTTTATAATTTAGCAAGAAAAAATCCAAGAATGCCGGTGAGAATAGAATATGACATTTTTACTCTGCAAAGAAATTTTGATGGTGTCACAATTATAATGCATCCAGATGTTTATGGAAGGGAGGGTGATGTTGCAAATGCTCTTTATGATGAGTTGTTAGAAAATGGCTATAATGCTTCTTCAGAAACAATAGAGAGGATTGCAAGGCATATGAAAGATAATTCTTTTATAGAAGCCCAAGTTTTAGGGGAAAGAGTTTATTTTAATGATGAACAAACTTCTTTTGAGGAAGCGAGCCTAACAAGCAAGCTATAATTGTCTTTTATTGGTAGCCGGAGAGGGATTTATCTCGCAAAAATCTTACAAATTTGTTTCGATAGGATTTAAATACATGACAGAAATTGCACATTTATGCAAATGGAAGTTTATCGGGGTGGAGAAGACACTCAACTTTTGCTTGATGTTATTGATAAATATGCTCATGACAAAGTGCTTGAAATTGGAACTGGGTCTGGAGTAATTGCAAAAGAAGCTGCAAAATTTGCAAGAATAGTTATAGCAACAGACATTAGCAAAGAAGCAATAGAAGTAGCCAGACAAAATACACCCTCTAATGTGATTTTTATTGAAAGCGATTTATTTTCTTTCTTCAAACAACAAAAAATAAAAGAAAAGTTTGACTTAATAATTTTTAATCCTCCATATTTGCCTGAAGATGAAAGAGAAAGTGAAAAGATAAAAGCAATAACGACTGGCGGCAAACATGGCTGGGAAATTATTGAGAGATTTCTTTACGATGTTGCACAGTTTCTTAAGAATGATGGAAAAATTTTGCTTGTTTTCTCCTCCTTGACAAACAAAGAAAGAGTTGATGGGTTGATTGAAGAGCATTTGCTTAGCAAAAAAATTGTAAAAGAACAGAAAATAGAGTTTTTTGAGACACTTTATTTGTATGAGATAGCTAAAAAACCAATTTTGGCAGAAATAAATGACAAAGAAATATTTTCTGTGAAAAAATTTGCAAAAGGGAACAGAGGATTAGTTTTTACAGGAGAAAAAGAAGGCAAATTGGCAATTAAAATAAAAAATCCTTCAAGTTTGGCTGAAGGAAAGATAGAAAATGAGGCAAGATGGCTAAAGTTGCTGAACAAAAAAGGGATTGGGCCTGAAATTGTTGCTATAGGCAATGGCTGGTTTGCAATGGAGTTTGTCGATGGAGAGATTATTGAGAAGTTCATTGAAAATAACAACAAAACACTCATAAAAGATGTATTAAAAAACATTTTTGAACAAATGTATTTTCTTGATATGATGAGAGTCGACAAAGAAGAGATGCATCATCCTTACAAACATGTTATTATAAGAGAAAGCATGCCAATATTGATCGATTTTGAAAGAATGCATGTTTCCCAAGATCCAAAAAATGTGACTCAATTTGCACAATGCATTATGAGCAGAAACATGAAGGGGCTTCTTGAGCTAAAGAACTTCAAAATAGACAAAAGAAAAGTTATAGCAGCTGCAAGACAATATAAAAAAGAAATGAATGAGAAGAATTTCAAAGAAATATTAAGAACATGTCAACTTTAATTGCGGAGAAAGTTTATAGAATTCTAAAGAAAGTTCCTCAAGGCAAAGTTGTAAGCTACAAAGAGCTTGCTCGTGTTTGTAAAACATCTCCAAGAGCAATTGGAAGGATAATGAACAAAAATCCATATGCACCAATTGTGCCATGTCATAGGGTTGTAAATGCTGATGGCAGAGTAGGCGGCTATAGTGGCGGATTGAAAAAGAAGATTGCTTTACTGAAAAAAGAAGGCATCAAAATAAAAAACAACAAAATAGAGAAAAGATTTTTTAAAACATGGGTGATGCCGTGTTGAGAGTTAATTACTTTAATTTCTTCTTGGCTTTCTTAACTTGCTTTTCAAGCTTTAATTTCTCAAGCAATTCTTTGTAACGATTTCGGATTGTGACTTCTGTAACACCAGCAACATCGGCTACTTCTCTCTGTGTTCTTTTTTCTCCATGAATTAAAGCAGCAACATATAATGCCGCAGCTGCAATTCCTGTGGGGCCTCTTCCTGAAGTCAATTCTTCGCCCTGTGCTTTTTCAATAATTTCTACTGCATCGCTTTGAGTTTCAGGATTTAATTTTAATGCAGATGCAAATCTTGGAATATAATCTGCTGGATTTGATGGAATTATCTGGATTCCAAGCTCTCTTGTAATAAATCTATAAGTTCTTCCAACTTCCTTTTTTTCAATTCCTGATGCTTCTGACATCTCGTCAAGAGTTCTTGGAACTTCGTGTCTTCTACAAGCAGCATACAATGCTCCTGCTACAACACTTTCCATGCTTCTTCCTCTTACCAATCCTCTTTGAACAGCAAGAGTATAGATTCTAGCTGCTTCTTCCTCAACAGACTTTGGAAGCTTTAAGTAAGAAGAAACTCTCTTTAATTCTGCTAAAGCAAGCTTTAAGTTTCTTTCGATAGCTGTAGAAATTCTGTACTGCCATTTTCTTAATCTAAAGAATTTGTTTTTGTCCTTTCCACCAAGGGCAAAGATATCTGACTTTTGGCCAATCTCTGTGCCAAGGCCTTGGTCAAACTGGGTATAGGTCATTGGAGCTCCTGTTCTTCTTCTTGATTCAGATTCTCCAGTGTCGCTACCTTCACGCCATTCTTGTGTGAAATCAACCATTTTGTCATCTACTACCAAGCCGCAATCTTTACAGATTACTTCTCCTTTCTCTCTATTGTGAAACAAGTGTGAGCTTCCACACTCCGGACATTTTTTGATAAATGCTTGCATTATAACCACCTATAACGTAATTTTTTGGATAATTTTAAAAAGGGATGTTGAGATTGCTTATATAATTAACTATTTGTGCGAGGATTTATTTATTTTCAATATTGAAATATTGTTTATTTTACTATAAGAACCATATTGAAAATATATCTTCAAGAGCCAAAAACCATTTAAACGATTAAATAAAAAATCAAATCATGGTATCTAAACAATTGCTTTCAATTCTTGTCTGTCCTGAAGACAAAGCTGGTTTAATAAAAAAAGGAAATTCTCTTATATGCAAAAAATGCAAAACTTCTTATCCCATAAGAGAAGGAATTCCTATAATGCTAAAATGAGACCAAATCCAGTCATTGATGTTAGATGCGATTTTTTTGTTGTTACAAATCCTTTAGTTGGAGGAGCAATTCGCTCCGACAAAGATTTTTAAATAGAATTCTCAAGCCCTTTCATGTATGCCGTGGTGGCACAACCTGGTACTGCGCAATCCACATTTGTGGGCGTAAGCCTGGAATCAGGTTACTGAGAGCTTGTTGCCGCAAGGCTATCCCGGACGGCCTTTTACTAAAGCAAAACCTGAGAAAAGAGGAGTCGAGCTTCGCTCGTCTCGGGTGCTGATTAGCAATGGCCGGGGAAATTCAAAGCCTAGCTGAAACAGCTGGATGAAAATCCGGGCCACGGCGTATAATTTTATATATCGGTGCTCATTTGCTGTTTTAATGAGAAAGATAATTCTTGCAATTTTGTTTCTAATATTTATTGTAGCATGTGCTAAGGCTCCTGCAAATAAGGCAACCGAAGTGCCTGCACAACCTGTTGAAGAAAAAATTCTAGAAACACCAACTTCTGTAGAACAAGAAACTGAAGTTGAGGAAAAGATTGTTGTGCCTGAAAAGAAAGAGATTGTTTGTCCATCTGATCTTAAAAAATGCCCAAGTGGAAGTTATGTGGCAAGAGTTCCTCCATCATGCGCATTTGCTTATTGTCCAGAGCCAATAAGAAAGAAAGAAGAAGTTGTTGCACAATCAGGAGATGTAATTCAGGCAGAGAATATAATAAAACAAGGAAATTTTGTTAAAGTAAATAATCCAATAAGCGGTCATGTAGACATAATGAGAAAAGAGCCAAGGATTATTCTTAGATTAACTTCATTTCAAACTGAATCAAGACCTTATCTTTATGTTTATCTTGCAAAACATAACAACCCTGCTTTAGAGAGCGATATTTTCCAGAACGGATTCATTGATGTCGGACCATTAAAAGAAATAAGCGGGGATCAGGAATATTATGTGCCTGGAGCATTTATGACGATAAATGAATATAATTCAGTTGCAATTTATGATAAGGCAAGAGGAGTGGTAGTAGGAACTGCGACATTAGAGAAAACATAATTATTCTTTGTGTTCAGGCTTCCAGTTCTTTAAAGGGCTTTCTTTATTTTTCAAAAATATTTTTATAGTTCCTAGACCAGCAATAATCGCCATAATTACTAAAGCAGGCCAAGAAGAAACTCTTTGCGTAAACATTTTTCCAATTTCCAATATGGCAGCAGTTGTCAACAAGTCATTTTCTTTGTTTTGTTGTTGTAAAACAGCTTGTTGCGATAATGTTTTGTCATCTGATGCAGAAGGAGCAACTATTTCTTCTTCCACAACTTCAGCACCTTCTACTTTTTCCTCTTGAATCTCTTTATTATCTTGAATCTCTTTATTAGTTTCTTCAACTACTTTTATCTTTTCTTTTTTGTTCTTGGAAATTCCTGAAATGCTTCCTTCATAATCATTATAATCAAATAATTGTAGATTTTGTTGTTGAGTATTTTCTTGTTGCTGTGATTGCTGATTATTGCTTGTTGTTGTAACTATTTTAATAAAATCAGGATTGACGTTTCCTCTTATGTCAACAGTTCTCAATGATAATTTATAATCTGTTGAAGAAGTTAAATTAGAAATTGTATAACTGTTTGTTGAAGTATTTAAGACAGCTGTGTCATTCAAATAAACTTCTACATGTGAAAAATCTGCATTGCTTGGATTATTCCATTGCCATGTAATTGAATCAGTTGTTACCATTAATGCAACAAGATTTGAAACACTGTCTGGAGAAGTTGTGTCAACAACATTTACAAAATAAGTTGGTGAGCTGCTTTCAGAATAATTTTCATTGCCAGGATTTGTTGCAAAATAGCTATGAATCCCGGGAGGCAAAACAATTGCTTCAGGATTTGAAACATTTGTACCATTCCTTGTTAGTGTAACAGTTCCATGATCTGTTATTGCTTTGGCTGTTAGAGAAGAAAGCCATTCTATCGTTAAATTGGAAGAAACTCCATTGAGGGTTAGATTAATCATTATTGGTGCCTTTGTTACTGTAAAATTATATGGACCAGCTAAATTAAAATTTCCTGCTGCATCTTTTGCATGCCAA
>JAWCRX010000019.1:0-10213 GCA_038869035.1 Candidatus Woesearchaeota archaeon
AACTGCTGTTGGAAATAATTTGTTCAAATGTATTGACTTCAATTTTACAACACAGTTGTGTAGCGATCTAGACAATTATACTTTATTGAGAACTGATCTTATCCCAGGACAAACTTACACATTTGTATTAACTCCAACTGATCCAGGATTTGGTGAAACTATTACTGCGCCAGAAAATATTTCTGACTCAAGAATAAGAAGCGCAACCCCTAATACTAACTTTGGTCTAAACGGATTTATTAGAGCAGGAAGAAAGACAGCAGACAATATACACAGAGGAATTATAAGATTTAATATTTCTTCATTGCCAACCGGGATAAGAGTAGATAATGCAGCATTAAGATTGTTCTTCTTTAGCATCCCTGGCGGTGACAATGTTGGCTTAAGAACATTTGGTGTGCACAGAATACAGCAAAATCCGCCACGTGATTGGATAGAAACACAAGTAACTTGGAACGAATATACAACAGGAAATGTATGGACTAGTCCGGGAGGAGACTTTAATTCTGTTTCAACATTTAATGTTACATTTGGCTCGGCAGCATTAAACACATTTATTGAATGGAATGTAACATCTGATGTTGAGCTCTTTAACCAAAACAGATCAGCTAATTTCGGATGGGTAATAAAAGATGAACTTGAAGATACAAATGACTTTAGAAGAGACTTTAGAAGTTCTGAAGCAACACAACTAAACGAAATACCTCAGCTTATAATTAACTATACAGATATCCAACCTCCAACATTGTTTAACATTAAAGAAGCTCCTCCAAGTCCAGTGACTTACTTACAAGGAAGACAATATCAATTTAACATAAGTTTGACAGATAACATACAAGTTGGTACAGTATTATTGCAGCACAACTTCACTGGCACAACAATAAATCAAACTGTCAACAACATTAGCAACGAGTACTTCTTTAATATATCAGATATAGGAGCCGGAACATATGCATACACTTGGTTTGCAAATGATTCAAGCAATAATTTCAACAGCACTCCTCAACAAATATATGTAATTGGAAAAGCAAACTCGTCAATTGAATTATTCTTGAATGGAAGTACAGCTGACTTTATTGCAGAAGCGTTGTCTCCAGTAAATGCAACTGCCAATTTAACATTCCCATATAGTGGAGCAGTGCAACTATTACAAAATGGAACATTAATGCAGCAAGGAGAAAGCCCATTGACAAACATATCAATAAGAACTCAGCTTGGAGTGTTCAACGTCACTGCATTATTCCAAGAAACAAGCAACTTTACTTCATCATTCAGAAACAGGACATTGACAGTTGTTGACACAAAGCCGCCATTTAGGGTGGAGCTTGTGTCGCCAGGCAACTTATTTAACACTTCAAATGAGAATGTCACATTTGTGTTTAATGCAACTGACGAGTTTGCAGTCAACTTAAGCTGTAACTTATTGGTCAATGGAACAGTCAACCAGACGAATGGAAGTGTAATCAACAACTTGCAGACTTCAATGGTTTCAATTTTTGATGATGGCTTCTACAGCTGGCAGGTTAACTGTTCGGACCAAAGCGCAAACAGCAATGTGTCAGGAACAAGGTTCTTTGCTGTGGACTTGACAGCTCCAAACTTGACAATAGACTTCCCACCCGCAGTAAGCTTCTTCAAGACAGACTTCAATGTGAATGTTACTATAAATGACAACTTTATGGTCTCTCTTGTGCAGGGAAGATTTGAAAATGGAAGCATTAACAGTAGTTTCTTCAACTTAACTCAAGAAGCAGATCCAAGCAAGTTTAGCACGATTGTGCCAATAGATTTTGTCAATGACGGCAAGTACACATTAAGAATATTTGCAACAGACTTTGTCTCAAATACGAATGCAACTGAAACTGTGGGAAATATAACAATTGATAACACTATCCCAACAATAACTGGCTTTACTTTATCATCAACCAGTGTAACAGTAGGAACACCAATAACTGGAAGCTGCAGTGCAACAGACAATATCGATACAAATCCAACGATAGACATAAGTGGAATTGACACAAGTAGTGCAGGATCAAAGATAGCAACATGTACTGTAACAGATGACTCAGGAAATGTTGCTACAGCTACAGTCGGATATACTGTAACGTCTGCAGATGCGCCTCCACCTGGCCCTGCTCCAGCTCCGGCGCCAGCTCCGCCTCCTCCTCCACCTCCACCTGCGCCAGCAATAAGCGTTTCAATAGGAGGAAAGGCATTCAACCTAACTAAAGAAAGGCCTCTTGAGGCAGCAGCGGGAGAGGAAACAGAGAAATTAACAATAGATCTTGCTTTCAGAAACCCATTCAACGAAACTTTAAGAGATGTACTTATCGCTCTTGAAAAGCCAGAGTTCTTTTCAAACGCAGCTCCAATACACTTGAATAAAGTTGTTGGATATGACCAACTTGGTCTTATTGGATGGACGATTGAATCCAACTTAGAGGAGATGAAACTTCTTGAGTGGGACATCCAGCCTCCGCCGCAGAAGATTGCACAGCTAAGCCCAGATGAGATTATCAACACTAAGTTTACTGTGCGTGCCCCATTGGGAGGAGAAGATTATGATGAATTAACATTCAAAGTCCAAGTAGGAAACAAAAGTTTGATAGAGCAGAAGATTCCTATTAAAATAAACAAAGGACAGTTCACAGTAATTCCAAAAGCAAGTATTGAGAAAGATGAAGTAGAAATTTATATGCTTATAACAAATTTAAGAGAAAAAAATGAAACTTTCTATGTCGAATTCAACATGGACATAGAAGAAGACGAAGATTATCAATATAATAAATATTTGAGCGGAATGTTTGCTGCAATTTTCAAAGGAAGAAGAACTGCCGCAACTGAATTGTTTGGGCCATATAAGATAAAAAAAGGAGATACAATTATTTTGGCTCACAGATACAAATATCTTCCTTCATTCAGGGAAAACTACATAATGAATGCTGTGTTGTATGACAACAAAGGCAACAAGATTGACAGAGCAATTGCAAGCATCAACCTCAAGACTGAGTACGAGGCTACAATTGAGAAGATGGAGAGGGAATTAGAGGAAAGAGATAAAAGCGATATGATTACTGGGCTCTCAACGGCAGAAAATTCTGCGAAAAACAGCAAGCTGCTGTTTTTTGTCTCTTTTTTTGCAATTATCTTGCTTTTTGTTATAAAGAGAAAGAAGCTTACAATAGAAGAAGATGCCCAAATTGTGCAGGAGCAGAAAAACAATATTTTTAAAGCTCAAGATGAAGATGAAGAGGATGCTGTATAATAAGAGGGGCGAATTTGCCTCATTAGTTGTGATTGCATTAGTTTTAGTGGTTTTTGCAGTTGGTTCTGTGTCAATGCAGGATTCTCTCACAGAAAAATCAGAAAATAAGATAACTGGGTTGGCGTATGGAGGAAACCATTATTTTAACGTGATAAGCATCAACAACGCTTTTGGATCTTCTCTTACAGACTATCAAGTGAAAATAACTCTTGACACTGCTAGTTTAATTTCTGCTGGAAAAATGAAAAGTGATTGTGGAGATATTCGGGTATTGGATAGTGATGGCACCACAATTATTCCTCATTGGATAGAATTAAATCCTTCTTGGGAAGGGGGATCAACATGCAATACACTTAGTACAGTTATTTGGGTGAAAGTTCCCTTGATTCCAACAGGCTCAAAAATAATTTATGTTAGTTATGGAGATCCTTCTGCAATTTCAACGAGCAATGCAGAAGCCACATTTGAGTTTTACGACGGATTTGATTCTGGAAATTTAGACACAAGTAAATGGAGCACTTATTACAGATGGGCCACTTATTATTCCACATTTCCCTTGTCTATAGGTTCTGCCACAGTAGAAAATAATTATTTAAAACTTTATAGTGGATCGGAGTCAGATTCTGGTTATTCAATTTATACTTTTGGTAAAAAAAATTTTGGCATAGGATATGCTTTAGATTATGTCATTAGGCCATATAATCTTGGAGCACTAATAAGTTCAGGATTTTTGCATGACGGATCTACTATTCCTCCTTCTAAGGAGTATCTTAATTTTTTTGGGCTTGACAACAATTATTATTTTAGATATGCGACATGGATGGTTGGTTTAATTAGAAGGGCCAATAAAGGTGATTCTACATTGAGTTCTACCTCTTTTGTGCCGCTTAACGGTTCTTCAACGTATAAAGAATCTTTGCGTTGGACGCCAAGGTACATTGCACATTTTTCGAACGACAATCAAATTGCATTTGCGAGTGTTCAATCATATGATAGACAACTTGGAGGAATCTTTTTTAATGCTGGAGGAGGACCGATAGCATCTACAACATTCTACATAGACAATATTAGAGTAAGAAAATTTGTATTCCCTGAGCCGACAATAATTGTTCAATTCTGTGGCAATAACATTGTTGAACCAGGAGAGCAATGTGATGATGGAAATCAAGTATATACTGATTCATGCAAGAACGATTGTACTTTGCCAGCATGTGGAGATGGTATTGTTTCTCAAGGAGAGCAATGTGATGATGGAAATACAGCTGATGGAGATGGATGCAGCGCTACATGCCAAACTGAAGTGCTAAATAAGCCTCCAATATTAAAAACCCAAATTCCAAATCAAAACACAAATCAAGGTGAAATTACTACAATAAATTTAGACGACTATTTCTCAGATCCTGATAATGATCCTCTGACATATACAAAAACTCAAACAGGGGCAAACACCGAGATCACAATAACAAACAACATTGCATCAATAAAAGGATTAACAAGAGGAGCTGATTCAGTAGTTTTCAAGGCAGATGATGGCAAAGGCGGCACAATAAATTCAAATTCTGTCAGCATAAATGTAAATGTTGCCCCGCAAAAAATCAAAGACATTCCTAATCAAGAAGTAAAAGAACAACAAACAATAACTCTTAATATGAATGATTATTTCTCAGATCCTGGAGACACTTTAACATTTAGTGTTTCCCCGCAGCCATTAAACTCGATAATAACCTTCTCAGGAACAACTGCATCAATAAAAGGGAATAAAATTGGCAAGGACACAACAACATTCATAGCAACTGATCCAAAAGGATTAAGTATTTCTTCAAATAGCGTTGAAATTAATGTAAAAGATGCAACTCCTCCAACAATTTCAAACATTGTTTCAGCTCCTACAGACAACTCAAACTATGCTAAGAATCAAAATTATGTTTTTAAAGCACAAGTAAGCGACAACATAGCAGTTGACAAAGTATTATTTGAACACAATTTTGGAGGAACTTTAGTTAATGTCACACCACAACTTTTACAGAATGAATATGTTTTCAGCATAGCAGATTTGGCTGCAGGAAGCTACAAAACAAAGTGGTATGCGAATGATACAGCCAACAACAGAGCAGAAACTACTCAACAAACTTATACAATAAAAAAATCTCCTTCTTCTGTGACTGTTCTTATTAATAGAACAGTTGATGGTCGAGGGACAACAGATGATGTTTTTGTTGCTGTTAAATCAATAGTAAATCTCACAGGAATTATTGCACAAGGAGAAGGAGATATTGAACTTATTCAGAATAAAACTGTATTGCAAAGTGGACCATCTCCATTGTATGTGGTGGAAAGCAGAGATGTTCTTGGATTATTTAACATAACAGCCCGTCATCAAGAAACACAAAACTTTACTTCATCTCAAGATACAAGCATGTTGGAAGTTGTTTCTAATCTTCCGCCATCTTCAATAATAACTTTTCCAAAAGATAATCAAGGATTCGGCAAGAGTTCCTTGCCAATAAATGTGCAGGGAATTGCAGGAGATGATGTTGGGCTTGCAAGCGTTAAACTAAAAATATCTGATGTTGGAGAGTTTGCTGTTACAGGAACAACTTCATGGAGCTATTCTTTTAATCCAGCTTCCGCAAGCACATACAACCTTCAGTCTTTTGCAACCAATGTCCTTGGCTATGAGCAAAAAGAGTTAAAAAATATTACAGTATTCATTTCATTTGATTCTGAAATAAACAACAGCATTATTATTAATTCAACTGTTGCAAATAGCAATATTACTAATTCAACAATTAACTCCTCAATATTAATAAATTCTGTGATTAATCTTTCAAAAATAATTAATTCCACAATTTATGATTCTTATGTTGAAAACAATACAATAAAACTATCGTCTGTGAATGAAAGTTCTATCTATTATTCTGCTGCAATTATCAGCACGATTGTAAACTCAACAATTATTGAAAGCAAAATAACTAACTCAAGCATTAATGAAAGTGCAGTAATTAAGTCAACTGTAACAGATTCTTATGTCTATAACAACAAAATTAACAAAAGCACTGTTGAGAAAAGCAGCATTAAGGATTCAACTTTAGATAATAGCATAATAAAGAACAGCACAATAATTAATTCTAATGTAGTGAACCTAACATTAAGCGGCGTTGTTGTTGAAAATAATTTGATTAAAGAAGGTACAATAGATATTAACAACATAAAATTCCTTCAAGGGACAAAGCTTGATGATCTTTTGACTTATAGCAAAGCAACTATTGATCTAATAAATTTAAAACACAATTTCACTGGAACCGATATAACAAGTAACAAGCTCTACTTTTCAAACAGTGTATTATGGGTAAGAGTTCCAGCACCATTAATTCTAAAAAATGAGTTTGCTCAAATATATACTAACAGAATAATAGACATTCCTGTAACGAGAAATATTGGTTCGAACGTTGTTTTGGCAAAGAATCAAATAACTATTAATGAAGTAAATTTGCCAGAGCTTGATGCTCCTGCAGAATTAACGTTGTATAAAGTAGATTTTGGCAATCCTGAAATTTTAATAAACGGAAAAAGATGCCACAAAGACGAATGCAGGATAAAATCAAATGAAAACGAAACTCTTGTCTTTGATGTATCTGGCTTTAGTACTTATTCTGCAAGAGAAAATGTTCCTGAAAATGAAACAAAAGAAAAGGAGGAAGAAGTAGAGCTAATAGTTGAGCTTCGTTCTGGCGAGGAAAAAGACGCTAAAGTTGAACGTGGCCAGTATATTTCCTTCGTGTTTTTGCCAGAGACAACAAAGTATAAAACCCAACTTTTAGGATTGACTATGGGCATTACTGAGAAATATGCAACTTTATTTTTATTTTCAACAAAAAAGAAAGAGATCATAAGCTTAGAACAGCCAATTCAATTAGATTTAACAGGTGATGAAATTCCTGACTTGGAAATATCTTATCTCAAAAGTGTCTCCTTAACAAGCGATGAATTCAGATTTAGAAGTCTTGCAGGCATAAGTTTTGTTCCTGAAACTATAGAGGCAAAAGAAGTAAAAATGGAAACTCCTCCAGTAAAAGCTCCTCCTCCAGAAACACCTCCTGAATTTGCTGAAGTGCCAGAAGTTGAAATTCCATTGCCACCTGAAATTCCATGGTGGAAATCATCGTGGTTTGTAAATTCAATTATGGCAACAATAATAATATTATTTATGACTGGAAGTGCAGGAGGATACTATTATTTTCACAGGCATGCACAATTAGAAGAACTTGCGAATTATATTTTAGCATCTAAATTAAAGGGTTATTCTACTACCCAAATAACCAACACGCTCATGACAGCAGGCTGGGCAGAGAAAGAAGTGGAAAAAGCATTTGAGTATTTGTTGAGGAAGAAAAAACACAACAGGTAATTTTAAATAGCAAAAAGAAGCAAACAATAAAAAGAGGTCATTATGGCAAGCAAAATTCATTTCGTAAATTTTGATGCCCATCAAAACCTTTATGGAGGATTTTGATGGTATACGCATTTGGAATTGAAGTTCCATTAATAGAAATTTTGTTTGCACTTGGAGTTATAGGAGCGATTGTTTTGCTTGAAATCATAATTGTGCTTGCAATTTCTGCTTATCAGATGAAGAATATAAGGGAGCTTGTTGAGGAACTTCTTAGAAAAGCGCCTTTGACTGAAAGAACTCACGAAATAAGAAAAGAGTTAGAGCAACATCTTGGGAAAAATGATACCAGGTTTCATGAAATGTTTTCTCTATTGGGCGCAAAATTCTCAAATTTTTTTTATAACTTATATATTAAAATAAAACATTTGTTTCATTTTCACACGATAAAGAATTTCCTCAGAAGAAAAAAGAAAGAGGATAAAATAAAATTCAATTTCAATAAAAAGTAAACTATTTCTTCTTTTCTTCTGCTTTTGGCGCTGCCTTTGCTGCTCCGTGTGCAGCTGCAGCAGATGCTCCAACTCCGCCAGCTGTCTCAACAGGCAACAATGCTTCTATCATTAAAGTTGGGATTCCAGCTTCTATTAAAGCAGCTTTTATCTCTGATCTTGGTTTGCCAGCCATGCCATCGACAATCGATTTTGCCTTTGCTTCGAACTCTGCCTTTCTCTTTTCCATCTCTTCTTGCAATCTCTTTTTTTCCTCTTCCAATGCTTTCTTTTCTTCTTGAGTAAGCTCGGTTTTTCCAATTTCAATTTCTTTTTTATATTTTCCCCGATTAATCTCTTTTATAACTTCGCGAGCTTGTTTTCCCTCAACAAGCACGCCCATTGAATCACATGCGCCAATTATTTCTTTAACACGTGCAAAATTATCTTTCCCAAGCAAATTGTCTTCTTTCATTTTTGAAATTTTAATTACCTGCTCTATAGCCAAATCGGCAACCTTGTCCATTTTTGGGTTGCCTGCCCCTTTTTCAATGCCGGCTTCTTTTTTGATAAGGGCGGAAGCAGGAGGAGTTCCAACAGAAATTGAGAATTCTTTTGAAGATTCATCTACTTTAACTTTAATTGGCACTTGCATTCCGGCAAATGACTCTGTCTTTTTGTTAATTTCAGCAATGACTTGGCCGATGTTTACTCCCAATGGACCAAGGGCAGGGCCTAGCGGAGGAGCCGCACTTGCTTTGCCACCAGCGACCATTGCCTCAATGGTTTGTGTTGCCATAATATTCAAGTGAATTTAGAAATGGTTTATAAAGGTTATGCTAAAGCTCTTTTACTATCTTGTTTTCATCCGGATACACTCTAGCGTCTTTTCCTGATTTTAGCTTGAAGAAGTTTGCAACAGACTTTGGCATTCTTACCGCAAGAGAGTTTCCTGTTTTTGTTATTTTTGTTTTGCTCCTTTTTTTATTGTCTCTTTTACTTGTTGCAACGTAATGCCAAAATCATCCATTCTTTTTTGAGCATGTTTAGTGATGATAGTCTCTATACACTTAACTGTAATTATCTGTATGTACTGATAAGTATTCAAATCTTCCTATAATTGCCTTTTAATATCTTTGAGAACAAAGTCAATTCCCATAAACAAATTTGGATGAGAAATTTCTGACGCAAACTCATTGCTTTCCCCAAGCATTTTTGCAGTGATGAAGAATTGATCTTCTTTTTCTATATTCAAAAGCAATTTATTTACCGGCTTTATTTGCGACATCTCTCTGAAATGATTTCCAATCATCTTCTTTAAAACAATCATTGACGCTCCATCTACTAAGTGTGAGCCCGAGAGCTCTATTTTGTCGCCTAAATTAATGGTGTTCATTTAATATTCTTCGTTTCTTTAATCGCACGAAGCGAAGACCGTTTCTATGCTCTACCTGCTTGTGAATTAGAAAAGTCCCATCAGAAGTAATAATATCTAATACCGCTTCCTTATTTGAAATGTTCATCCAACCACCCTTTATATGGCAGGATATGCTTTCCTTATAAAAAGGTTTCTAAATTATTGCCTTGATTTGTATACTGGTTTATTCAAATGTATTTTTTTTCAAGGTAGAGGAAGCTTGCTCCTCCTAAAGAAAGTGAGAGCAAATAGTGCAAAAATCTGTCTATCAAGGTTGCTGTAGCTGCAACTGCAGGATCAATATGAAGGCTGACTAATAATCCTATTGTTATTGATTCAACTAACCCAAATGTTCCTGGTATTACCGAAATCATGCTCACCAATACTGAAAGAGAAAGTACAAGTAAAATGAGCATAGGGGTCATTTTTTCTCCTATTGCAAGGAATATCAAATAAAACCTTATTGTGGAAATTAGGAGAGCAAATATTCCATACAAGACTCCTTCCCTAAGCATCTTTTTATCCCTGCAAAGAACATGTGTTTGCTTGATAAATGAGTCAACTGTTGATATCACCTTTCTTTCGAATTTTTCCTCTGTTGAAAATTTCTTCCTTAGTTTTTCAAAAAGCCATGAATCATATATTTTTGG
>JAWCRX010000020.1:0-9835 GCA_038869035.1 Candidatus Woesearchaeota archaeon
TAGCAATATTTGCACTTGCTCTTTCTTTTATTGCTAGATTTTCTGCTTCAAGTTTTGCTATTTCTTCAGAAAGTTCATTCAATCTTTTTCTTAAATTTGCAATTTGTACAGCAAAATTGGAATCATCATTAAGGCATTTGTTCAATTCTTGTGTCAATTCCTCAAATAATTTTCTTTTGTTTTTTAGCTTTTGTACTTCGTCCTTGTTTTCTTCCTCTATTTCAGCGACTTTTTTCAGTTGTTGGTCAATGGAGTTTATCTGGATCTCAAGGCGGTCTTTTTCCCTCAATAAATTCTGCTGATTTTCTCTTAGTTTTTGTATTGCAATTTGTTTTTCATCAATTTCCTTGTCTATGTTGATGACTTGTTGTTCAATATTTTCTGCATCTTCTATTTTGTGTTTTTCCTTGAATTTTTTTAATGATTCTTCAATCTGCTTTCTTTCATTTGCCAAAGTTTCTTTTCTTTTTTCAAGATTATTTATTTCTTTTTCAAACTTCCCTATATTTTCTTGATGTTCAGAAAGATCCAACTTAAGTTGCTCACTTCTTTTTTCTATTTTAACGAGCTCATTTTTGTGGTTTTCAACAGTTGTTTTTTTTGTTGCAAGATTAACTTTTATCTGCTCTATTTCTCTGTGTAAAGCAATCTGATCTTTTTCTCCTTTTTCTTCAACTTCTTTAGTTAATCTTTGAATTTCTTTTTTTCTTTCTTCTATTTCAGATTTTAATTTTCCAATATCGTTCTCGATTTTTTTCAGCTTTGCTTCTTCATCAACTATCTTTTTCTCAATTTTTTGTTTTGCTTCACTCTTTCTCTTTATCTGGATGTGAAGATAAGTTGCCTTGTTTTCATTCACTCTGTCTTTTAGATCTTTATATTTTGCTGCCTGATCGCGGTCTTTTTTAAGTTCTTTAAGATAGGTTTCTCTCTCTTTCAAAATTATTTCAGCTTGTTTCAGTCTTTCCTCAACCCCGTCTAGTTCTCTTAGTGCTTTTTCTTTTCTCTCTTCATACACTCCAATCCCTGCAATCTCTTCAATCATTTTTCTTCTTTCTAATGTTGACATTTCAACAAATCTTATTATATCTCCTTGAAGAATTATATTGTAGCCATTTGGATTTATTTTTGCAGAGGATAAAAGATCAATAACTTCTTGCCTTGTTCTTGTCTTATCATTAACTTTGTAAATACTTTGTCCATTGTGTTTTACTATTCTTGACAATTTTACTTCGCTTTCTTCTACAGGGAACACTTTTTTGCTATTGTCAAAGTAAATAGAAACCTCAGCATTTTTTGCAGGAGTTTTTGTTTTTCCTCCATTATAAATCAAATTAGCAGATTTTTCTGCTCTCATTGATTTTGCAGACACTCTTCCAAAAACAAAGCATAATGCATCTAACAAATTTGATTTTCCAGACCCATTTGGACCAAGTACGCAATTAAATCTGTCTCCGAAATCAAGCTCAGTGTGTTTTCCAAAGCTTTTAAAGCCCCTTAAAACTAGCTTGTTTATCTTTGTCATCTTACACCCTATGCTATTACTAAGATTTTTTCAGTTTATAAAGTTTGTTCCTAAAATCCTATAAGCTTCTTTTGTCCTTTTTTTTGTTTTAGCGTCTTATATGTCGCCCAGCTTTTTCTTACAAATGCTTCATATTTGTCCATATGTTTTTTTAGAAACTCTTGAGTGTAAGGGTCTGCAGGATAACCAGAGCCAATAGGATGGCCAATTGCCTTTTCAATTATTTTTATCTCTCTGTCTCTTGCTGTTTTTGCCAAAATAGAAGCAGCTGCAACAACAGCGTAATTTGCATCTGCCTTGTGCTCACAAACAAGATTTATTTTCTTATTGTCAAGCTGTTTTTTTATGTATTCTTTGTATTTTGCTAAATTAGGAGAAGGAGAATCAATGATTGCTTTGTCTGGCTTTAGCTTGTTTACTATTTTTGCAGTCTTATCTGCTTCCAGCCAATTTAAATTTGTTTCTTTTGACTCAACGGCAGCATCAATTTCTTTTGGTTGAACTATGATTATTTCATAGTCTTTTACAATTTCTTTTATTTTCTTGAAAAGATCTTCGCGTTGTTTTGGAGTTAGTAATTTAGAATCCTTGGCCCCTATATTCTTTAACCTATCTTGGTCTTTCTCTTCAACTATGATTCCAGCTATTACAAGTGGGCCGATTATTGGACCTCACGGCGAATCAGCAAAAGCTTAATTCTCTGCCGGCCTCATCGACCCCACAAATTTTTACCATTGCTTTATTTAGTTTTTCCTCTATTTAAATAATAAGGTTTAAATATGCCTTGAGGCGTTGGAAAGTTCATGGAAGCAAAAGATATAATCCAAAAAGAGTTTGTAAAGATTAACAAAGACGATAATATTTCTCAGTTTGCAAACTCATTAAAAAGAGACAAGCACAAAACCGGCTTGGTGTTTGATGGAGATGATTTTCTGGGAATAATTTCTTTCAGGCATTTAATTCATGCAAGAGTCCAACCACATGCAACAAAAATAGGAAATCATGTTGCTCATGTTCCTCATCTTCGCGAAAATACTGATATTTTGGATGTTGCATATTTTATGTTTCACTCAAATGCAAGAGCTTTACCAGTTTTTGATAATGATAAAGTTGTTGGCATAGTCGAGGCAACAGATGTTGTTGCTCAGACGAAAAATTATTCTGAAATAAAAAACAAGAAAGTTGGAGACCTCTCACTAAAATCAAGCCCAATAGTTAATGAGAAAGATCGCCTTGGTAAGTTGCTCCAGATTTTCCAAGATGAGGATGTTGACAGGGTTCCTATAGTAGATGACAAAAAAAATCTTTCAGGAATTGTTGCTTTTACTGACATTATTGAAAAATATTATCTCCAAACTGTAAAAGGAGATCATGGAAGCAGCAGCAAGGCAAAAATGGGAGGTATTTCTTACGTTGGAGAACTTCCTGACTTAGATGCTTTGTCTGTTTCAAATTTTATGAACAAAATTGATTTAGTCACAGCAACAAAAAATGATACTCTTGGAAATGTTGTGCAGTTAATGTCAAGCAATAATGTTTCAAGTGTAATTATTGTTGAAGGCAAAACTCCTGTCAGCATAATTACAAAGCGGGACATTCTTGGAGAGATGCTGAAGCTCAAAGAGCAGATAAAGTTCTTAATCAAATATATTGGCCTAAATGATCTTTTAATTGAAGAAAACACTCGTGCCATGGTTGCAAAGATGGCGGAGCATCATGCTGCAAAACTAGAGCATTTTGTTCCAAACATCCAAGAGATGGACATTCACTTTAAGCAACACAAAGAAGATGGGAAAGAAGGAAAACGCCATCGTTTTTCTGTCCATATTCGTTTAGTTGCTCCAACAAGAATATTTACTTCAACAAAATCAACTGGTTGGAACATATTTAGAGTTCTACATGATTCATTCATTGATTTAGAGCATCAAATTCAAAAAGCCTTTCACACAGATGCTAAATTGTCAGAAAAAAGAAAAGGCTCAAGAGCAAGAAAGAAAGGATATCGATAGATTATTTTCTTAAATGTCCAATCACTAATCCACTTACCCCAACAATTGTATGTAATGTTGAGTCCTCAGTTGAATGCATCTAATTGCATAAACTCGAGGTAAATAAAGCCAAACAATCTTACAGCTGTAAAGAATAATCTATTCCACAGACAAAATAGCTGCCAAAACTTCTTATTGTTCCATCCATCCCTTTAAGTTCATGCTCTATCTCGATTATAAGTTTTTTAAGCTCTTCTATGAGAAAAATAGGTTAATAATATATAATAGCGGGGGCTGGACTTTCACAGCAAAAAGCTGTTTTGAACCAGCGACCTATGGGTTTCTAATGCTCTTAGCACTCAGATAGCGAATGTTAATAAGCGTTATGAGCCCATCGGGCATTCAGGCACTTTTTGAGTGTCTCCTGACTGCCCTACCCCGCTATATGCAGTCTGTTTCTTGAATGTTTTAAAAAGGTTTGCAAGAGAGGGTTAGTTTTGACATACAATGCATAAAAGTCAGGAGGTGCTTTGTATGGCTATGGAGTATATTTCTATGTTAACTGTTCTCGAGAATATTGTATATCCTAACTTGTATTTTGTATCAACAACATCAAGAAATCCTTTGACTTCAACCAACCACTCATGATTTAGCTGATATTTCCTTTCTTTCGCTTCTAAAACGCCATCTTTAGCAAGCCTCTGGACGATCCTGTGAATATATTGATAGCGATCCTGTGAATATATTGATAGGAAACCCTCTGGCTATAACTTATCTTCAAATGCTCATAAATCTCTTTTGCACTAAGCGGATATTTGTTTGCCAAGATCCATATTATCCTAGAATCAATTCCGTTGTTCTTTATTTTGGTGAGCAACCCCATTTATGCGTTGTTTGATAACGGTCTTTTTAAAATTGTTGCCTACACTTCCGAATAAATTGTTCAGTTGAATTATTCTCAAATCTTTCAATATGTTACTACTTTATGATAGTTACAAAATGAAAGTTTTATAAAGGGGTGAACTATTCCTACTTCTGCTATGAAACGCAAAATAAGTGTGGCAGTTGAAGAGACAAATATTGCTCAAGCGACGATAAATTTAGTTTCAGAAGCAACAAATTTCGGGCCTTTGGCTTATCCATTAAGAAATGCACAAATTAACGCTCCCGCACATTTTGTTATAGGCGACAGAGATGAAGTAACTTATACAATAAGACAAGGAGTTAGGGAAAGATTCGATAATTATTTTTCAGAACTGCCAAATGCAACTTCAACTATAATTCCGGGAACTCATTGCTTTAATCATAAACTGTTTGATTTTGCCCCTTATAATAAAGTCAATCCTGAAACGCTGATAAAAGAAGCTGTTTCTTTTGTTGAAAAATTGGAAAAGCAAGCGTAAGTAATAAAAAGCCTGAAACTCATTTGCTTCTATGCAAAATTCATTCAAAATAGGCAACTCTCCTACATGGATATGAAACTTAGGGAAGGAAAATTCCTAAAATTGCATTGGTTTAAGATAATGCGCCCAGGAAGGAACTTCCTGCTGAAAGTAGACGCCCTTTTTCCGTAGGCGTTGCACTTGAATAGGAACGCCGCGGGAGGGACTCTCAATCATTGATCATGAAAGCGCTAACATAGCCACTGTTCAATGCTATTTGAACCCTCGGACCCTTTCGGGCAGAGAATTAGCAATCTTGCAGTCTTAGCCAATGACTAAGATCTCCGCAATACCGGGCTATGCGACCGCGGCGCTAATGGCCTAGAGAACATTTTCTTTTAAAAATCTATGGATAGTTTTATAATGATAGAAGCAGGAGAGAGAATATGAAACGATTGTTGCTTTTAGCGATGTTGCTTGTTTTTTCTACTTTAGCATCTGCACAAGTGGACCCATGGGGATTTGAAAGCGAAAAATTGCTGTTAAACACCACTTTTATTGCAACTGCAGACTTAATTAAAGACCAACAAAAAGGTTCTCTTGAATATTTGAAAGCAAGCGTTTTTCTTTTTCCTCGTGAAAGCGAACAGCAGAAGCCAGTTTTGATCGATACTAATTATCCTGCAGGAAGAAAGCCAGACAGGATTGACTTTGTGATTGAGGATCCAAAACAAACTCCAATTCAGTTTATTGTAAGCTCACAAACAGAAATAAGGAACATATTTCCAAAAGTGACTAAAAAAGTTCCATATCCAATTAAAAAAATCCCTCCAGAATTGGAGATTTATACAAAACCAAGTGAATTCATCGACTCAGATGATGCTCACATAAGAAGAATAGCATCAGAAATTGCGCAGGGAGAAGATGATACTTACTTAATTTCATATAAACTAGCAGTCTGGACAAAAAATAATATAGACTACAGCTTAAATACTTTAACGGCTGAAGTGCAGCAAAAGGCTTCTTGGGTTTTAGATCAAAAAGAAGGAGTTTGTGATGAGTTAACTGTACTATTTATTGCTATGGCACGTTCTTTGGGAATTCCTGCTAGATTTGTGAGCGGAACTGCCTATACTAATTGGAATAATCTTGATGATTGGGGGCCACATGCCTGGGCAGAAGTTTGGATTCCTGAATATGGCTGGGTGCCATTTGACTTGACATATGGTCAATTTGGATTTGTTGATTCGACTCATGTTGTTCTAAAATATAGTGTGGACCCAAGTGAACCCTCAATAAAATATGAATGGAGAGGAAGAGAAGCAGAATTGCAAGGAAGAGAGTTAGAGCTGAAAACAAAATTAATCAATAAAAAGGGCAATGTTGCTCATACAATTTCGCTTTCATCACAGGTACTTCATGATGGCGTTGCTATTGGCTCATATAATTTAGTTAAAACAACAGTTGAAAATTTGGAAGACAATTATCAGGCAGCAGAGCTCAGTATTTCTCGTCCTCAAGAAGTAATTCCAGATAAGGAAACTCAACAAATTCTTCTAAAGCCGAAAGAAAAGAAAGAAGTTTTCTGGATTTTGCAAGTAAGCGAAGATTTAGATCCTGGCTACAGTTATACTATGCCTATAGAAATAATGAATGTTCGCCATGAAAAATCTGAAGCATCATTTGTCGTTGAAAAAACGAAGGAGTTTCATTCAAAAGAGGAAATAAAAGAAGTTGCTGCTTCCCTTGAAAGCCCTGAAAGAACAACTAAGATTGCCTCACTTTCAACTTTTTGCTCACCTGAGAAGAAAATTGTCCTGGAAGGGGAGAAAATACACATCTACTGTAACATAAAAAATAAAGGCAATTTAGTTTTGGAGAATTTGCAGATTTGTTTAGAAAAACAATGTCAGAAAAAATCGCTTCAATTAAATCAAGAAGAAAAAGTTTCTTTTTCTTACCAGCCAACAACTTCAGGCAAAAAGACTTTGAAAATTGCTTTCAATAACATATACATTAAAAATGAAGAAAAAATAGAGTTTGAGGTGTTTGACGAGCCAAAAATAGAAATTACTGAGCTAAATGCTCCAACTCAAGCCAGTTTTGTTGAGACAATTCCTGTTTCTTTCAAACTGAAAAGGACTTCTTATAGCAAGCCACAGAAAATTCAAGTAATTTTGTCTCTTGGGGGAGTGGAAAAAGAATGGATTGCAGATTCTTTCGATGAAGAATTATTTTCACACGAATTTTTGGCAAGAGAGATGAACAACAAGGTTCCAAAGGGAGAGATTTTTGTCGTTTTTGAATTAGGAGAAAAGAAATTTGAGACAAAAAAAGAATTTTCTGTAAAGATAACTCATGTTTCATTCTTCAATAATGTAAGAATTTTCTTCAACAAGCTTCTAAACCTATTCTAGCTCAATGTTTGTTTGCGACGTCTATTCTTTTTTAATTGCTTTTTATATTTAAACATTTTGATTTTGAGTTTTTGTCGTCATAACAGATACTTTTAAATAAAGTCGATCTCATATTCAAGTAATGATAATTGAGAAGCTTGTTCCAGACACTTCAGCAGTGATAGAATGTATTTTGTCACAAAAAATTCCTTCTGAATACAAAGTAAGAGAAATCATAATTCATGAAGCATTGCTTGCAGAACTAGAGCACCAAGCAAATTATGGAAAAGCAGTAGGTCATATTGGTTTAGAAGAAGTGCAAAAATTAAAAGAAGTTGCTGAAAAAAATGATATTGAATTTCGTTATGGTGGAAGAAGACCCGTATCGGCAGAAATAAGATTCGCTTCTTTTGGAGAAATTGATGCATTAATAAGACAACTTGCTTGGGAAGAAGGAGCTACTTTGATAACAGCTGATACCATACAAGCAGAAGTTGCAAAGGCTCATAGCATCCCCACGATATTTATTCCTAAAAAAGTTGAATCAAAGTCTCTTAAACTTGAACAATTTTTTGATGAACAAACAATGAGTGTTCATATAAGAGAAGATGTTTCAGTAAATGCAAAAAAAGGCAAGCCAGGAGAGTGGAATTTTGTTGAAGTTACGAAAAAGCCTTTATCGCACGAAGAAATCAAAGAAATTTCTCGTGAAGTCATAGAAGAAGCAAAAGCAAGAAAAGACGGATTTATTGAAATAGAAAGAGAAGGAAGCACAATTATTCAGCTTGGGAACTTTCGTATCGTTATTTGTCGTCCCCCTTTTTCAGATGCTTGGGAAATAACTGCTGTAAGACCTGTAAAGAAACTATCTTTGGAAGATTATGGGTTGTCACAAAAACTTATGGATAGAATTATTTCATCAGCCGAAGGGATCTTAGTTGCTGGTGCACCAGGAAATGGAAAAACAACCTTTGCACAGGCACTTGCAGAGTTTTATGCAACAAGAGAAAAAATTGTAAAGACTGTTGAAGCACCAAGAGATATGGTTTTGTCCCAAGAAATAACCCAATATGCAATTTCTCATGGAAGCATTCAAGAAATTCACGATATTTTGCTTCTTTCAAGGCCAGATTATACAGTCTTTGATGAAATGAGGAATACTCCAGACTTTGAATTATTTGCTGATTTGCGTTTAGCAGGTGTTGGCATGGTCGGAATTGTACATGCAACAAACCCAATAGATGCAATCCAAAGATTTATTGGAAGAGTTGAAATGGGAGTTATCCCCCAGATAATTGATACTGTTCTTTTTATCAAAAATGGCAATGTTGCAACTGTACTTAGTTTAGAAATGACTGTTAAAGTGCCAACAGGAATGACAGAAGCAGACCTAGCAAGGCCAGTAGTTATTGTAACAGACTTTGAAACTGGCAAATTAGTCTATGAAATCTATACTTATGGTGAGCAGACTGTTGTGATTCCAGTTGAGAAGATTCCAAAAGATGCTTCAGGAATGGGAGGCATCAAGGAATTAGCAATAAAACAAGTCGAAAGAGAGTTTATGAAGTATACAAAGAATGCAAAAGTTGAGGTGCTAGGTGACAACAAGGTAAGAGTGTTTGTTCCTGAGAAAGATATTGCGATGATTATTGGAAAGCAAGGGCAAAATATTGACAAAATAGAAGAAAAGCTTGGTTTAAACATTGATGTTGTTGCATTTGGAGAATTACCACAACAAACTCCGGTAGGCGAAGTTGTTCAATTTAGCAATGAAATAACAAAAAAAGCAGTCATATTCTACTTAGGTGAAAAATATGCCGATGCAGATGCAGACATTTATGTGAACAATGAATACATCATGTCAGCTCATTGCTCAAGAAAAGGTGACATCAACATAAGCAGAAAAAATAACCTTGGAAGATTACTAACAGACGCTCTAAACACCGGCGATAAAATAGAAATAAGGGTTTAGACTGCCCTTTTTTCTCTTTGACTTTCAACAGTTGCTTCAAGTCCTCCCTTTTTTTCAGGCAGAGAGGGCAAAGGAAATATTTCAGGATGATTTAAGATAATTTCCTGAGGCAAACCAGTAGCAAACTGATAGCCTGTAAGAGCTTCTTGTCTTAAACGATAAGCATCCCAATGTTCAATAGTATTAATTGCTGGTAGCATTATGGCTGCTGTTCTTGCTTCAATTGCTCTACTCATTCCGATTCTTCTTCTCATGCTTTCTATAAACTCGTCAGAAACTGTACCATACTGCGCCATTAGAATCACCCATTTCTGAAAGTCTCAACTCCTCCAACAGAATAAGTATTGCTTTTTTCCTTCTTCTGGTGCTGGACATTGCTGTTTACCTTTTTTCACAGATTTGCTGTGTTTACTCAAAACCGCCCCAATACCAAGCTTATTTTCTTTTTTGAGTATTTAAATATTTCTGTGTTGTCGGCTTCGGTGAAAAAGTCCAGAGAAAATAGCTTTAAAATTATGTAAAATAATCCGCGCAGCAACTTCAGAGTGCTGCGCATTAAATTTAAAGCTTCT
>JAWCRX010000021.1:0-9826 GCA_038869035.1 Candidatus Woesearchaeota archaeon
TGGGAAGACATTGTGTGCGTTGATGTTAGCTGTTTATAGGTTAAAACAATATCCTGGCACAAAAGTGCTTTTTTTAGCACCAACAAGACCTCTTGTGCTTCAGCACAAGGATTATTTTGAAAATCATGTTGAAGAAAATCTCAAAATTATTGCTTTTACTGGATTTGTGAGCCCAGAAAAAAGAAAATTGCAGTTTAAGGAAGCAGACATTATCATTTCAACCCCACAAGGATTGGAAAATGATTTAATAAATGAAAATATTGATGTGAAAAATATCTCTTTGCTAATTTTAGATGAAGCTCACAGGGCAACCGGAGATTATTCCTACGTATTTATTGCAAAACAATATCATCAAAGAGCAAATTTTCCCAAAATTCTTGCGTTAACTGCTTCTCCAGGAAGCAATAATGAAAAAATAAATGAGATAATGCAAAATTTGTTCATTGAAAAAATAGAAGTTAGAACTCCTGAAGATGTTGATGTTAAGCAATATATTCAGGAAATTGATATTGATTATGTCAAAGTAAAATTTCCTGAAGAGTTTAGACAGGTAAAGAGCTATCTTGACAAATGTATGAAAAGCAAAATAGAAGAAGTCAAAGGATTTGGTTATTTGAATTCTATCATGACAACTAAAACTGAACTTCTCAAGGCCCAGGCAGCTTTGCATGCAGAAATAGCTAAGGGAAATAAAGATTTTGAAGTGTTAAAAAGCATTTCATTATTGGCAGAGGCATTAAAAGTAAGCCATGCATTAGATTTAATTGAAACTCAAGGAGTTCAGGCAACTTATTCTTATCTTTGCCAATTAGATGAAGAAGCATTGACATCAAAAACAAAAGCTGTAAAAAATTTAGTCAGGGATACAAACTTCAGATTTGCTTTGGTTAATTCTAAAAAATTGTATGAAGCAGGAATTGAGCATCCCAAACTAACAGAAGCAAAAAAAATTGTGAAAGAAGAGACAGCAATTAATCAGGAAGCAAAAATTATTGTCTTCACACAATTCAGAGATACTGCAGTAAAGTTAAAAGAAGTTCTTGGAGGCATAAAAGCAGAAATTTTTGTTGGACAAGCAAAGAAAAAAGAAACAGGCTTAAGTCAAAAAGAACAAAAAGAGATGCTTGATCGTTTTAGAAATGGAGAATTTAATGTTTTAATTGCTACAAGTGTTGCAGAGGAAGGAATAGATGTTCCTGCAGTTGATTTAGTTTTGTTTTATGAGCCAATTCCATCAGCAATTCGTTCTATTCAAAGAAGAGGAAGAACAGGAAGAAGTAAAAAAGGCAGAGTAATTATGCTTATAACAGAAAACACTCGTGATGAAATCTATCGCTGGAGTGCACATCATAAAGAAAAAAAGATGTATAGAAATTTAGAAGGATTAAAGAAAAATATTCAAGTAACAAAATCACAACCAAGTTTGAAAGAATTTGTAAAAGAGAAAAATAAAAGCATTATTGTTTTTGCTGATTACAGAGAAAAAGGATCTGGGGTAATAAAACAATTAATTGAAATGAATGTTAGCATTAAGCTTGATGCACTACAAAGTGCAGATTATGTCGTTTCTTCAAGATGCGGGATAGAATATAAAACAAAAGAGGATTTTGTCAATAGCATTATTGATGGAAGATTACTTGAACAACTTTCTGTGCTAAAAAGGAGTTTTGAAAGACCTATTGTTCTTATTGAGGGAGAAAATCTTTACAATGCTCGTAGCATACATCCAAATGCAATTAGAGGAATGCTTGCAACAATTGCAGTAAGTTATGGAATCCCAGTTATTTTCTCACAAAATTCAGCAGATAGTGCAGGAATCATATTAGCAACTGCTAAACGAGAGCAGGAAAGAGAAGGCAATAACTTCTCTCCTGCCTCTTTTCTTAAGCCAAAGACATTGAAAGAACAACAAGAATATGTAATCTCAAGTTTTCCAAATATTGGAATAAAAGCAGCAAGAGAATTGCTGAAAGAATTTGGCAATATAAAGAAAATAATTAATGCTTCAGAAGAAGAATTAAAAAAAGTTTCGGGCGTGGGTGAGGTAATTGCAAAAAAGATCAAAGAAATTTCAGAACAAAATTACAAAGAATGATTTTGATGAGGAAATAGAAAAAATTAATGAGAATAAAATAATTTTAGTTGAAGGAAATAAAGATAAGATTGCATTAAAAAAATTTGGAATTAAAAATAAAATAATAATATTAAACAAGCCTTTGTTTAAGATAGTAGAAAATATCGCAGAAAATACAAAGCAAGTCATTTTATTAACAGATCTTGACAGCGAAGGTAAAAAGCTTTATAGTAAAATAAAAAAAGATCTTCAAAAATTTGGAGTGAAAATAGATGATAAATTCAGAGAATTCCTTTTCAAAACAAATTTGAGACAAATTGAAGGAATGAAAAAATATTATGACAAACTTGACTAAAGCAATGCTGCTGCAGCATTACAAAAGAGAAGATATTCAACGGGCGATGTTTGAACATGCTCAAAACAGAGAAGTTGCTGTAAGATTTGAAGGAGATTTCTTTGGAAAAAGGCCTGATATACTTAATTTTCCTCGAGATGTATTTGAATTTGTAAAACAAGGAGCAACAAGCTTCCATTGTTCTGAAGAACTATGGAGAAATCCTCTCCAAATAAATAGTGAGATGAAAAGAAAAGAACAAGACAATCTAAGAATCGGCTGGGATTTACTATTAGATATTGATGGGCCTTTAGAATTAAGCACAATAGCAGCACATTATATTGTCGAGGCAATTGAGCATCACGGAATTAATTGCGTTACTTGCAAATTTTCTGGTGGCAAAGGCTGGCACATTGCAATTCCTTTTGAAGCATTTCCAAGCAATGTAAATAACAAAGAAACGAAAGATCTTTTTCCTGAAGCTCCAAGAGCAATTGCAAATTATCTTAAGGAAATGATTAGAAGACCTCTAGGAAAAGCTATTTTAGAAAAAGAAAGCATACAAAATCTTCAAAAAATAACTGGAAAAAAGTTCCATGAGCTTGTAAAAGATGAGTTATTTGATCCATTTTCTATTTTAAGTATTGATACTGTGCTTATTGCATCAAGACATTTGTACAGAATGCCTTATTCTTTTAACGAAAAAAGCGGATTAATAAGTATTCCTTATGATCCTAAAAAAGTTCTTTCTTTTAAAAAAGAAGAAGCTGACTACAAAAATATTGTTGTAGGAAAATTCAAATTTATTGAGAGAGAGAATGCAAAGCAAGGAGAGGCAAAAAAACTTTTACAACAAGCACTTGACTTCAAGTCATCACAAGAATCAATCATTGTAGAAATAAAAAAGAAGCCAACAACAGATTTCCAAAAAATAGAAACTGCAATTTCTGAAGAAAACTTTCCTCCATGCATGAAAATTATAGTAAAGGGAATAGAAGATGGTAAAAAAAGAGCATTATTTGCAATGATTAACTTTCTTGGAAGTGTTGGCTGGAGTTATGAGCAGATGGAATCTTGGCTAAAAGAATGGAACAAAAGAAATCCTGAGCCGTTAAGAGAGACATATATAATAGGCCAGTTAAGACAATGGAAAAAGAAGGAATCAATTTTGCCTCCAAACTGCATGAAATACTATGAAGATCTCCATGTTTGTCAGCCAGATTCTCTCTGCAAAAAAATAAAGAATCCTGTTAATTATGCAATCATAAAAACAAAAATCCAAAAAGAATCAGTTCCAAAACCATCTTTGAACAATTAAAGGTCCCCATTCTGTGCTTTCTGGCTGGACATCATAAGTATCAAACATGTTTAAAATAAGATGTTGTGGGAAACGGTTTCTCAAGTATCTTTTTGGAAGTGTTTTTAGCGGAGACGGCAAAGTCCCGTTTATTTCTTTTTCATAAGGAACAAATAAGATTTTTGTTTGCTTGAGTTGAAAGTTATCATCAGTTTTTTCCAATCTTTTGATAACAAAAACAAAACTATTGGCATTATATCCTGAATTTGGGATTGTAATGTCATAGTATTTTGCCCTTGGAATTCCGGCTTCAGCAATTTTCTCCACAAAAACCGGGTCAGTTTTCTTTACTCTTATATTCTCTATAAATGAATCATCACCTTCTATTTTCATCTGTAATCTCTCTTCCAAAGAAGCTCTTTCAGGCTCCCTAAAATAAATATGAAGCCCAAGAGGATATCCAATTTTTTTATCTATCCTTTTGCTTGCTTCGAAAACATACTTTCCAAAATATTCTTGAATCTCTAAGAATTGTTTTAATAAGGCCTGCTTGTCTCTGGCTTTAAGAAGTTTAATGCGATTTTTAATTCCTTCTACTAATCTTTCTAAGAAAAAAACTAAGTTTGAGTTTTGGTCTTGGATATCTATATATAGTTCGGCATTTCCAGAAAATGGTCTGAGCATATAATCAAAAAATCCTCTAAAAAACCCAGTTTCTACTCTGTTTAATTCACCGGGTGAGACTTTTTCCTTAAGAAGGAGATACAAAAACTCAGTAGCAACAGAATGTGGCCCACCTTGAACATAAGTTCCAACAAAAGCATCGTGCGCAAGTGGATCATAAGGGATAACTATGCCATGATTTTTTTCAATTATTTCTTTAAGATATTCTGACCAATAGCTCCCATGTATAGGTCTTACTGGTATTACTATTACCTTTTTGTCTTTAAGGCTTCCTTCTCCTCTGTCAAGAGTGTGAATAGATATATACTCCAAGTCTTTTCTTGGAAAATTGTACATTGTTTCTGCTGGCCTGACTTCCTTCCCTAATTTTATAGAACTCCCTTCAACAAGAGCTGCACCTGATTGCATTGAAGGTGCAACATTTCTTATTGTATCGTCAATTACTGAATGAGGAACAGTAAGAAAAACTATGTTGGAAGTTTGAACAATTTCCTGCAACCCTGCACCTCTTACTCCAAATTTTTTATAGATTCTTTCTACAGCTTCAGTTTTTGCAGGATCTACATCGCCAATCAGAACTTCATGAGAATTCCTTAACCCATAGCTTGAAAACCATGTGGAAATAGATGAGCCAACGTTGCCTGCTCCTATTATACCAACTCTTGTCTTTGGTTTTAGAAGTACAAGTTGCTCCATAGATTGTAGAACTATTTTTCCTATATAAAAGTTGTGAAAATATTACTATTAAATAATGATTAAATTTTACTTATTTTGAGAATAAGCCAGAGATATGTTAAAGTCATGTTCAGTTGAAATAATTCCATTGCACTCAACTGCTTCCTGCTTCTTGCAAAGGAGAAATAAGCGCTCACTGGCCAATGGCTACTTTCAACGCAGCCAGCAAGAGAGTAAGCTTTATAAAGCTCTTCTAATTTCGTGCTTATAAGGACAATAGGGATGGGAAACGTTTCTATTGAACAATTGCCTGGAGATAAGATTCTTCAGTACGCTTTTTCTAGAGTGTACTGGCGCATCTGAGAAGGGCGAAACTAATGAGACAAAAACAACATGCCAAAACCGGAAAGACCAAGATATGGAAGTATGCAATTTTGGCCAAGAGTGAGGGCCAAAAAAGAAACAGCCAGAGTTAGAACTTGGTCTGTTAATTCTGAAACTAAACCATTGGGATTTGCTGGCTACAAAGCAAGCATGTGTCATATAATATACACAGATGCCAAGCCAAACTCAATGACTAACGGTGAGGACATTGCTTGCCCTGCAACAATCATTGAGTGCCCTCCAATAAAGGTTGTTGGCATTCAATTCTACAAAAAAACTCCATACGGATTAAAAACTTCTTCTCAACTTCTTTCACAAAATCTTGACAAAAGACTTGCAAAAAAAATATGTTTGCCTAAAAAGTTCGGAAAAGAAGCTGAAAACTTTGATGATTTAAGATTAATTGTTCACACTCAACCTAAATTAACTGGAATAGGCAAAAAAACTCCTGAAATATTCCAAATTGGTCTTGGTGGAAATAAAGAAGACAAACTAAAATTTGCAAAGGAAAAACTTGGAAAAGAAATCTTTATTTCAGAAGTTTTCAAAGATGGCCAGCTTATTGATATTCATGGTGTAACAAAAGGAAAAGGTTTCCAAGGACCAGTAAAAAGATTTGGAGTTGGACTAAGATCTCATAAATCTGAAAAAACAAAAAGAGCACCCGGTGCTTTAGGAGCATCTCCTGGTGAAATGCATATGATGTACAGAGTTGCTCACGCAGGCAAAATGGGTTATCATCTAAGAACTAATTTTAATCAATGGTTGATGAAAATTTCCAATAAACCAGAAGAAGTAAAAACTTCTGGTGGATTACAAAATTATGGTGTTGTAAAGAATTCTTATGTTCTTATCAAAGGAAGTGTTCAAGGTCCTAAAAAAAGATTAGTCATGATGACTTATCCAATAAGAGAGCCAAAAAAATCGTACAAAGATGCCCCTAATATTCAAAGGTTGATATTATGAAAGTTCCAATAAAAGATTCAAAAAACAATGAAAAAGGGAAAAAGGATTTGCCTAGGCAATTTGACGAGCAAATAAGAACAGATTTAATTAAAAGAGCAGTGCTTTCTTTCATGAGTAAAAAACGCCAGCCATATGGAACTGATCCGTTAGCAGGAAAAAGAGCATCTGCATGGATATCAAAAAGAAGAAAAGACTACAAAACATCTTATGGACATGGAATCTCAAGATCTCCAAGAAAAATACTATCGAGAAGTGGAAGCCAATTTAATTGGGTAGGTGCATTTGCTCCTAATACTGTAGGAGGAAGAAGGGCACACCCTCCAAAAGCAAATAAAATTTGGGAAGAAAAAATTAATTCGAAAGAAAAGAAAAAAGCTCTAAGATCAGCTCTTGCAGCAACAATAAGCAAAGAAATAGTAAGGGCTCATGGCCATATTGTTCCTGAAGATTATCCTTTTGTAATTTCCAATGAATTTGAACAAATGAAAAAAGCAAAAGAGGTTGTTTTAGCTCTTAAAACTCTTGGATTAACCCAAGAACTTCTTAGATGCCGGCAGAAAATAGTAAGAGCTGGAAAAGGAAAAGCAAGAAATCGACCATACAAAAGAAAAGTTGGCCTATTATTAGTTGTTTCAGAAAAATCTTCTTTAATAAACATCGGAAAAAACATACCTGGAATAGATATTGTGTCAGTAAAAACATTGAATGCAAAAGATCTTGCTCCAGGAGCAGTTCCTGGAAGACTTACTTTGTTTACAGAAAATGCAATTGATACAATAGAAAAGGAGAGAATGTTCACATGAGTGTTATAAAATATCCTCTTTCAACAGAAAAATCTGTAAGATTAATGGAAGCAGAAAATAAACTTGTATTTGTTGTTGACAAAAAAGCAACAAAAGCTGAAATAAAAAAAGCAATTCAAGACATGTTCAAAGTTAAGATCATTGATGTGAATACATTTGTGACAAACGCAGGAAAAAAAAGAGCTTATGTCAAATTTGCTCCTGAAAATCCTGCAATTGATGTTGCAACCCAAATGGGGTTGATGTAAAATCGGAAAAAATCTGATACAACAGGCAAGAGGAAAAGGTTCACCTAGATATAGGGCTCCTAGTTTTAACTATGCAGGAGAAATAGCCTATAAAGAACCAAGCACAAAATTAGAAAAAGGAATTATAAAAGAAATTTTTCATTGTCCAGGTCATTCTGCACCTTTGATAAGAGTTCAATATGAAGATAACAAAGAAATTTTAATTCCGGCTCCGGAAGGAGTTAAAGTTGGAGACATATTGCCGATAAATGGAGCTGACATTGCAATAGGAAATACTCTTTGTTTGAAAGATATCCCTGAAGGATCAACAATCTATAATTTAGAGCTCGCTCCTGGAGATGGAGGAAAATTTGTCAGGGCTTCTGGAACATTTGCAAGGGTTGTAGGAAAAACTCACAGAGGGGTTGAAGTATTATTGCCATCTAAAAAAAGAAAATTTTTCAATGAAAATTGTCGTGCAACTATTGGCACAATTTCAGGCGGAGGAAGACTAGAAAAACCAATTGTTAAAGCAGGAAATAAAGTATACAAAATGGCTGCAAGAAACAAACTTTATCCAATCACTTCAGGAACATCACAAAACGCAGTAGATCATCCATTTGGTAAATCAAGATCAGCCAAGAAAGGCAGACCAACAGTAGCACCAACTGGAGGTCCTCCAGGTTCACAAGTTGGAAAAATAAGACCTAGAAAAACAGGTTATAGACGATAAAATGGCACGAAAAGAATTCACATATCGCGGAAAATCATTAGAGGAATTGAAGAAGATGTCAATACAGGAGTTTTCATTACTTGTTCCATCAAGAGAAAGAAGAAAGATAAAAAGAGGATTTACAGAAGCAGAACAAAAACTTCTGAAAGCAATTCAAAAAAATCCAAAAAACATAGAAACTCACTGCAGAGATATGCTAATCATTCCTCAAATGATTGGATTAATAATTAAAATTTATAATGGAAAGGAATTTGTCCCAGTGACAATAGAACCAGAAATGCTTGGCCATAGACTTGGAGAATTTGCTTTGACAAGAAAATCTGTAACACATTCTGCACCAGGTATAGGAGCTACAAGATCTAGTGCAGCTATATCAGTGAGATAAATGACACAAAAATATTCTGCTACATCAACAAATGAAAACAGTGCAAAAGCATACGGAGTTGCTTTGCCTATTTCAAGAAAGCAAAGTGTAGAAATTTGCAGAATGTTGAGGCAAAAAAAACTACAGGTAGCAAAAAAAATGTTGCAGGAAGTAATTAATTTTGAAAGGGCAGTTCCTTACAAACGTTATACTATGGATATTCCTCATAGGAAGGGAATTGCAGCTGGAAAATATCCAATAAATGCATCAAAAAATATCTTACAATTGCTTGAAAGCGTAGAAGCAAATGCCCAAGTTAATGGTCTAAACACAAATTTGCTCGTTATCTCTCACATAAATGCTCACGGAGCTGCAAAGCAAAGAAGATTTGGAAGAGTTAGGGGCAGTAAAAAAAGAACTCACATTGAAGTCATTGTTGAAGAACGAAAAGAGCAAAAGAAAGAAGAAAAAAAGCTGAGAAGAAATGATTGAAAGAAAATTTGTCAACCAAAAAATAAGAGAATTTGAAATAGAAGAATATATTTCATCTGAGTTAACTAAAGTGGGCCACTCTCATACAAAAATGGTAAAAACCCCTTTAGGAGAGAGAATAATAATCTTCACTTCTCGTCCAGGATTAGTTGTAGGAAGAAAAGGAGAAAATATCAGGAAAATGACTGAAACATTAAAGAAAAAGTTCAAACTTGAAAATCCACAAATAGAAATTGCTGAAGTTGAAAATCCAAATCTTGATGCAAGAATTGTTGGAGAAAGGATAGCAAGCGCATTAGAAAGATTTGGAATAATGCGATTTAAAGGAATTGGTCATAAAGCACTCACAGATACAATGAATGCAGGCGCATTAGGAATTGAAGTATTAATATCTGGAAAAGTTCCAAGTGCAAGAGCAAGAACGTGGCGCTTCTATCAAGGTTATCTAAAAAAATGTGGAAATATTGCAATTAAAGGAGTAGATCTCGCGTACACAACTGCAGAACTAAAGTCTGGAACAGTTGGAATTGTTGTAAGAATAATGCCTCCATGGACAAAATTGCCTGATGACATTGAACTAAGAGAAGAACCAATCAAACAGATTGAGGAAATTAAAGAAGAAAAAAAAGAAGAAGAGCCAAAGAAAAAGAGAGTTTCAAGAAAAAAAGAAACGGAGAAAAAAGATGAAAGCCAAGGAACTAAGACAACTGAGCGAAGTTGATCTTAAAAAGAAAATGAATGAAGTAAATGGAGAATTAATAAAAGAGAATGCACAGGTTGCCATAGGCACGAT
>JAWCRX010000022.1:0-9779 GCA_038869035.1 Candidatus Woesearchaeota archaeon
GGCCATAATAGGCACAGATAGGGTGCTAAAGGGTTTGCGCCAAAATTCTCTAAAAAAAGTATTTGTTGCTTCAAACTGCCCTCAAAGATTGAGCAAAGATATTGATTATTATGCTGGTTTAAACAAAGTAGAAGTTATCAAGCTAATTCAGCAAAACGAGGAGCTTGGAACTATTTGCAAAAAGCCATTTTCTATTTCTGTCCTTGGGTTTGTAAAGTGAGAGTAAGCTATGATTCTGATGCAATAAAACTGATGAATTTGGTTGAATCTTTGACAAGCGCTAAGATTAAAGACCTTATTGTAGAACCAGATAGATATATTTTCATCGTTGAAGAAAATGATGTTGGCAAGGCAATAGGAAAAAATGGCGTTAACATTAAGAGACTTGAAAGATTGTTTAAGAAAAAAGTCAAGGTAGTTGGCTTTGCAGATGATGTAAAAACATTTATAAAGCATTTGGTGTTTCCAATCGAGACGGAAATAGAGGACAACAAAGGAATAATAACCATTAAAAGCAGAGATACAAAATCACGAGGCATTCTCATTGGAAGAGGTGCAAAAAATTTGAAGCACACAAAAGAGATTGTACAAAGACACTTTGATGTCAAAGAAATAAAGGTGATGTAATGGGCAAGAAAGCAAGCGGAATAAACGCAGCAAAATCATTGGAGAAAAGAAGGATTAAAGGCAAATGGGGCTCTAAAAGATTTGTAAGAAGGATCTTAAGACTAAAAGAAAAAGCTGATCCGCTAGAAGGAGCTTCGCAGGCAAAAGGAATTGTTCTTGAAAAAATTCAGATCGAAGCAAAGCAGCCTAATTCTGCAATGAGAAAATGTGTAAGGATTCAGCTTACTAAAAATGGAAGACAAGTAAGCGCATTCTGCCCTGGAGATGGCGCAACAAAATTAATAGATGAACACGATGAAGTAATAATTGAATGCATTGGAGGAAAGCAAGGAAGAGCAAAAGGGGACATTTCTGGAATAAGATGGCAAGTAATAAAAGTAAACGATCAGTCATTAGATGCCTTGTTGAAAGGCAGAATAGAAAAGGCAAGAAAGTAAAATGGAAGGAATAAACGCTTTTAACAAATGGAAAACAGAAGGAATAAAAGTAGACGATCCTGGCATTGAAAGCTATATTACAGTTCAACCAAAAATAGTTCCAAAAACCGGTGCAAGATATGCCGGCAATAAATTTCACAAATCAAAAGTATTTATTGTAGAGAGATTGATAAACAAAATAATGGTTGTAGGACATAAAGCAAAAAAACACTGGAGAAGTTCTGGTCACAACTGTGGAAAAGCAAACCTTGCTTATTCTACTGTAGAAAAAGCATTCCAGATTATCGAGCAGAAGACAAAACAAAATCCAATAAAAGTATTTGTAAAAGCAATTGAAAACGCTTCTCCAAGAGAAGAAATAATTACAATTGAATATGGGGGAGCAAGGTATCCAAAAGCAGTTGAGTGCGCTCCTCAAAGAAGAGTTGACATTGCATTAAGACAAATAACTCAAGGAGCATATGCAAAAAGTTTCAATACAAAGAAAAAAATACAAGATGCTCTTGCTGAAGAGATAATTAATGCTTATAATCTTTCTCAGGATTCACAGGCAATTTCAAAAAAACTTGAATTAGAAAGACAGGCAGACTCAAGCAGATAATTATTATGAAAATTACTTTTTTAGGGACAGGAGAGGCATTTGATGTCGTGCCCAATGTTTCTTTTGTTGTTGAAAGCAAAAATACAAAGCTACTTGTTGAATGTGGGCCAGTAACTCCAATACAACTTTGGAAATATAAGAAAGAAGATATTGATGCAATTTATCTTTCTCATTCTCATGCAGATCATACTTTTGGGCTTCCATCTGTTTTGATAAGAATGCTTGAGGAAGCAAGAACAAAACCACTTATGATAATTGGGTGGAAAGGAATTGACAAATGGTTTAAAAAAATAAATGAAATTGCATTCCGAGGCCTTTTGAGATATAGGCAGTTTCCAGTTAAAATTATTGAGATTCCTGGTAAAAAAATAAAAATTAAGGATATTTTGCTTGAAAGTGCAAGAAGCAATCACCCTGTGGAAAACAACTCTTTGAAAATCACTTGCAATAAGAAAATTCTCTGTTATAGCGGCGATGGAACAATAACAGCAGCAACAAAAAAACTTTACAAAGAGTGTGATTTTCTTATTCATGAAGCTCAGCATCTCGATGAAGGATTTTTTGGCCATCCTTCCCTAAAAGCAGTAATAGAGCTACAGAATGAGCTTAAAATAAAAAAAGTTGCAATTGTTCATCTAAAAAGAAATTTCAGAACAAACAAAAAAATGCTGGCAAAAATGAAATCTTCTAAATTATTTTTTCCTGAAGAAGGAACTATCATACGTCTCTAACTTTTGTTCCATAAATATAAATATATTGCCACAATAGCCCTTGTTTTCTGTCAACTCTTACTTTGAAACCTGAGTTCGCAAACACCTTTTCTATCTCTTTGTTGTCTCTTAACCAAGGAGTGTTGGGGATCAGATAGAAGAATTTGTCATAGTCCATAAAAAGAATTTTTTCTCCCTTGTCTAAACGTCTGTTAACATCATCCAGCAAAGCTTCTGTCTCCTGCAAATACCCAAGCATACCAATAGAAACTGTTGCATTAACATCTGGAACTTTTTTATGCACTCTGTGGATATCATCGTGTAATATTAAAGTGACATGTTTGTGGCCTTCCTTCTTCAGCCTTTTTTCTGCAATCTCAATATCATGCTTAGAGATATCTGTTGCATAGATTTTTCCCTTTGGACCAACTTCCTCCGCCAAAAACATTGTGAAAGATCCAACAGAGCAGCCAACTTCTAAAATTTTCTTCCCTTTAACATCGCCAAGCAATTTTATCAATTCCTTTCTTACGCTTTTTGGCAGGATAAATGATTCTGTCCAAAACGTTAAATGAGCCAATATGTCGTTGACAAGTGCAATTGCTCTTGGATCATAATACATCTCCATTAAAAAATAAATTGGGATTCCGATCAGAGAGATTGAAATTGACAATAAAAACAGCTCAAGCGCTCCTGGAGTCTCTATCACCCATGCAACAATTAATGAAAGAAAAAACATAACTACAAGAAAAGCACCAGGCACACCAAATGGAACTTTAAATGGTCTTTCTTGTTTTGGATGCCTGTACCGCAAAATAATAAATGCCCCCATTGTCATACAGTAGAGCATTAAACCAAGCGGAACCAACATATTCAGCAATGTTTCATAGCTTCCTTTTCTTGAAAAAGCAACATAGACAAACAGAATTGAAACAATGGTCTGCAATATTATGGCACGGTAAGGTGTTCCCTTCGTCTTATGAAGCCAACTAAAAGAATGTGGAAATAACTTATCTCTTGCCATTGCCATCAATAATCTTGGCAAACCAGCAAATCCTCCCAAAATTCCTCCCAGGAAAGTGAGATAAATTCCAATTGCAATAACATCATTTATTACATTCTCACTAAAATATGCTCCATAAATCTGTTTCCCGATAAAACTAATTGGGGCGCTCTGATGCTGAACAAGAACGTCCCACTTGACAACTCCCACAGAAGTGATTGTTAAGGCAATTCCAAGCAATCCCATCAACAAAGTTCCAATTAAAAGCGCCATTGGAATTACTTTTTGAGGATTTTCAACTTCTTCTGCAAAAAATGTTATTTGCTCCCAACCAAAAAATGCTTCTGCAATGAAAAAAATTGTTACAAAAACAGCCAAATATCCGTGAGTGAAAAAAGGGATAAAATTAGAAACATCAATATGGGTTGCCCCTCCAAATGTGATTGTCAATGCAAGAATTATAACTACTGCTGAGAAGAACAAAGAAGCAATGGCAGTTGCCTCTATTCCTCTGAAGACAATGTAGTTAAGGAACAAGATGAATCCAATTGCAATAAAAAATTTCATCCACTTAAGATGCTCATACGGCACAAGATAGTCTATTGCTGCAATAACCATAAGCACCTCGCTTATGTTTCCTATTAACCAAGTTAGCCAGCCAGTTAAGAAAGAAATAAATCTCCCAAATGCAATTTTGGAAAACTCATAAGTTCCTCCTGCAGTTGGAAACATTGCTGACATCTCACCAAAAATTGCAGCAACATATAATGAAAAAACCAACATTATTACCCAAGCAATAATTTGCGATGGTCCAGAATATTGCGCAGCAATTGCTGGGCCAAAAAAATGTGTTGTACCAAGAGCTGCGCTAATAGACAAAGCAATCACTAAAAGAAAACCTATCTTTTTGCTCTCTTTTTTTTCCTCTGGCATCGTCTTTTCTTGGTTTTTTTGCTTTAAAAACTTTAGTTTTTAAGGCACGAAAATATTTTGAAAGGAGAAACAAAAGACGATGCTCTGAAAAATATAAGGGAAGCAATAAAACTTTACCTTGAGCCAGATGAAGAAGAAAAGTATGATCATAAAAATGCAGTTGTACAAACCATCACTTTACTTCCAAGAATTTCTGGAGAAGAACTAATTAAAAAACTAAGAAGAGAAGGTTTTATTGTTGTTAGGCAGAAAGGCTCTCACGTGAGGTTAGAAAAAAGGGAAGGGAAAAAGTGATAAAATTAACAGTTCCAGTCCATGATGAGCTAAAGAAAGGAACATTGCATCATATTTGAAGGAAGCAAACATTTCTATAAAAGATTTCGACAATCTTTAAATAGAGTCTAAAATTTGTCCTGATATGAAGCAAGAAAAAGCCTAGCTTTTTCAGCCTCATTTTTTGGAGCAAAAAATGAAAGTGGTTTTTTTGCATGCGGGATCTGACAAAAATGTGGTGCCTGTGTTAGAGAAATCCCTTTCAAAATTGCCGAAAAGGGTTGGTTTGGTCACCAATATACAATATGTCGAACAGCTAAAGAAGGCAAAAGAATTTCTTGAACAAAAAGGCAAAAAAGTTGAGATTGCTGGACAGGTGCTTGGCTGCGATGCAAGGCCTGCATTAAAAATATCTGACAAAATTGATGCGTTCTTATTTATAGGAAGTGGAGAGTTTCATCCGATAGAAGTGATGGTTGAGACTGACAAGAAAATTGTTTTGGCAAATCCAGAAACACTTGAAGTCAAAGAGCTTTCAAAAACAGAGGCAGAAAAAATTGCAAAAAGAAAAAAAGCAATGCTTTCCAAATTTTTATTGGCAAAACATATTGGAATAATTGTTTCAATTAAACCCGGACAAATAAATTTAAAGCAAGCAGTCATGCTAAAAAAGAGGCTAAAAAAAATGAATAAGATCGGCTATGTGTTTATCTGTGACGAAATAATGGAAGATCATTTGACAAATTTTTCTTTTATTGAATCTTGGATTAATACAGCTTGTATAAGAATTCCTGACGAAAAAAATATGCTTAACATTGATGATTTAAAAGAAGTTATGGACATTGATCTGGTTCCATTTAATCAAATTTATCTCGGCAAACACGAAAAAATAGAAAAATAAAGGTTTAATTAAAAAACAGATTTATTTTTCAATATCAAACAACAAATTTATTTAACAAAATTGCTTGATAAATAGACTTGAATTTACTCCCTTCAAGTGATTTTATAGACGATAATCAATAACAAAACATTTATATATTACCCTTTCTGAATAGACGAGAAAGGGGGTTTATCCTCACTAAAAAAGCTAAGGAGGTAGATTTTGATGGCTGAAATGGTCGCTAAAGTTGGCGTAAAGAAAGCAAGCGGATATCTTTATTTTGTTGATAAGAAAGGAGATATCTCAAGAGCTAAAATGGCTCGCGGAAGAGGAAAAGGAAAGAGAGGCGGCGCTGAAAGAGTTGCTAAAGTCGGCATAAAAAAACAAAAAGGATACCTTTACTTCGTTGACAAGAAAGGAAACATTTCCAGAGCTAAAATGGCTCGCGGAAGAAAAAGAAGAAGATAAGTTTTCTAATTTCTTTTTTATTTTTTATCTTCAACTTGTTTGTTGTTGCTTTGCTTTATCAGAAGAGATTATGTCGCTAACGACAAACTTTGCATCATTTGAAGCAATTGCAAAGCCAACTCCTTCAAACCCAGAAACCTTTGATGTTGTTATTCCTATGATTTCTTTGTTAATATTTACCAATGGACCTCCAGAATTTCCTGGATTTATTGGAACATCTGTTTGAATATAACGATTTCCATATTGGTCTTTCCTATTTACAAAAGAAACTATTCCTTCCGTAACACTAAACCCAAGTCCGCCAGGATTTCCGATTGCAATTACTTTCTGTCCAACACTTACTCTGTCAGAATTAGCAAAAAATAAAGGGGCAAAATTCCCTTCTACTTTTAACACAGCGATGTCTAGTTTCGCTCCTGAATCAACAAATCTCGCAGCATATGTACTTCCACTTTCTGTCACAACCGTAATTTTATTTGAATCAGCTCCTGCTAATACATGAGCGTTTGTTACAACATATCCGCTCTTGTCAATAAAAACGCCACTTCCCTGCCCCACATTTGTCTTTACAGAAACGACTGATTTAATTACATCCTCTATTATTGAAGTAAAATCTGCAGATGAAACACTCAATTGTGAAACTTTGCCTTCTAATTTTTCTAATTGTAGCTGAGATTTTTCCTCAACTTGTTTAATGGTTGCTTTAGTTTTTGTGCTCTCTTCCTTTAACGTCTTTATTTCCTGCGTAAAGCTTGATCCTTGGTCCTCTAGTTGTTGCTTTAGCGAGCCAATATTTTCAGCCAGCTCATTTTTTGTGCTTTGAAGCTGCGATGATAGAACTGCCTGATTATCAGCAATAGTTTTTGTAAGGGTATTTATAGTATAAAGATGATAAATGAAAAAGACAATTAGCAAAATTCCTAATACACCTATTGCCTGCCAAAATTTCTTGTGTTCTGGATTTTTGAATTTTAGCGCCATAATTACTCCAACATAAATAAAAGCAACATTAGGGATTTATTACCTTTTCTTTTATTATCTCCTTAATCTTGTCAATTCTCTCAATTTTCAAGAAATACTTCCAACCATGCTCTTTTTTCTTTTTCCCACAAATTCTTGGGTAAAACAACATACAAAAACCGAAACATTTATATATAATTGTTATAACAACTATATTTATTATAATAATTATAATGAAGATGATAATATGACCACAACGATAGCAGTATCAGAGGAAACAAGAGACAAAATAAAAGAGTTTGGCAATAAAGGAGAAACATATGATGACATACTTAGAAGACTTCTCGATATTGCTGGAAAAAGACAATTACAGGAGTTGCTAATGGACACAACAGGTGGTATAACCATAAAAGAAGCAAGAGCAAGATTAAATAAGGGAAAATAGGATGGCAATAGTCATAATAACGCCAACCTTATTCAAGGAGATTGAGAAAAAATTCAATAATAAGGAAGCGAACGAAATCATTGATTTGCTGGAAACTCTTGAAGACAATCCAAAAAAAGGTAGAGAAGTCTGCAATGTCGGAAATATCATTATAAAAGAAATCAGATATGATAAATTTAGATTCTATTTTGTTACAGATGGCTTCAAAGTGAGATTCCTTAAAATAGAAGAGCTAAAAAATCTCATTATAAAATTTGTCAGGATGTCTGATAAAAAAGACCAACAAAAAACTATCGAAGAAATAAAACATGTTCTGAGAAATTTAGGAGAAGAAAGATTCTAAAAATAGCCCCGCCCAGATTCGAACTGGGGTCAATGGCTCCAGAGGCCACTATCCTTGACCGCTAGACGACAGGGCTATCAAAAATAAGAATGACTGAGTGTTCTTTAAAAAACATATTGTTAAACAAAGCAACTGCACGAACTTCCTTAAAATAACTCTTCTGTATGTTTTTTACTTTGTTTTAATTGCTCTAATGTAGGTCCAAGATCTATTTTTCTGTTTTTTGCTAACTCTTGAATGTCATAAACTGTTGCATCAAGTAATTCAGCGGCTTTTCCCATAGATATTCTGCCCTGTTCTAAAAGTTCCAATACATAGTCTTCTGCACCTGCATAAAGCATTTGTTTTAATGCAGTGCTTTGATCAAGCCTATGCTGTCTTGCACGTATTTTTGCAAGATTCATTATTTTTCCAGGTATCCTTAAAGGATATGATACTGATTCCATTTTAACCTCCCAAAGATTTTAAGGCATCTTCGTAAGCCTCTTTGCTTATCATATTTTTCAATTTCAAAATGGCTTGTTTGGCTTTGTCTTTGCTAATCTTTTTGGATTTATGCAAGGCAACAATTATATGACTTGTTACTGCAAAGGGTACTTTTTCTTGGACGATTAATTCCAAAAATTTTTTATTATCACTTATTATCACGTCGACTTTCTTGGCTTTCCACAAGTGATAAGTTGCAGATTCACCCTTACCAATGCCTTGAATTTCTTTGTTTTTGACGGGGATTTTTTTGATCTTACTCCTTTTGACAAGCTCTTCAATAATTTCCGCATCATCATAAAGATTTTTTTTGCCTTCAAAAACTGTCTCTTCATAGACTTGGCCTGAGATTATACAAGTTACAGATTCTGCCAATGTTTCTAAAATTGTTACTTTTGCTAATTTTATGAGCGAATCTGAATCTAAGCCAATTTTCTTCATTTTTATACATATTTATACAAACTTATATGTAAATATTTCTAAAAAAGCATTGTGCATCTTATACTGCAATACCATAATCTTTATAAAGTCATACTTTTATGTAAAATATTCTAAGTCGGGCAAATCATAATAGTAATACCAGAAGAAGCTTACAGAGGCTACAGCAACTATGCCAAAACAAGGCGCCACAAAAGACAAGATAACAATTTCTCTTGATAAGGAACTGCATTTGAAACTAAAGTCACATTGCGATAGAAATCTCATTAAATTGTCAACATACATCGAACATTTGCTGAAAAAGGCGGTGAAAAATGAGATCAAGTAAAAATAAATTTTTACAGCCTTCATTTTCAAGGAAAATGAAGAACTCTAAGGGGCAAGTTACTGTGTTTATGATCATAGGACTAATGTTGCTGCTATTCGGGATGATATTTTACTTTATGCTCTCTATTCAAGAAAAAAAGCAAATAATCTTTGTACCGACAACAGAAGAGCAGTTCTTCATGCAAGATTGTACAAAAATAAGGGCAGAAAAACTAATATATCGAGCAAGTCTCACTGGAGGTTACCTATCCATTCAAGAGAAGGGATATATAATGGATCTTTTGTCCATACCTTATTATTTGGAAGGTAATGTGAGAGAAGTTCCTGATTTAGAGGTACTGCAAAAAGATCTTAAAGGGGGCTTTGATGCTGCTTACGACGAGTGCCTTGATGAGCTAACAAAAACAAAATTATCTGCTGCTGAGAAAAAAGATGATAAAGGTGCTGCAGTAAGCATTTATGATGAAGAAATAGTTGTTGAATATCCAGGATTTTTAGTAAGGAAGGCAGATGCTGTAAAAGAAGTTGGGAAAATAATCGGACAATACAAAATCCCTTTTGGTAAATTTCATCGAATCTCAAAGGATATTGTAAATAATTATGCAATAAATAAGGGAAAGGTTGATATGAGTTTTCTTGAGCAAAAAGGAGAAAAGATAGCATTTTTTCTTGAAGAAGGAAAAACAACGGTTTTCTCCATATATAGGAACACAGATCAAGGAGTTTATGAATTTGTTTTTGCGGTGAAACCATGAAAAAACTTTTTTATCTTTTCATATTAATGATTCGTGTTTCTGCAGTCAGCGCGCAACCACAGACTCCCCCGACCACACCCCCCGGTCGGGCAG
>JAWCRX010000023.1:0-9538 GCA_038869035.1 Candidatus Woesearchaeota archaeon
GAAAGTTATGCAATAAAAATTCTTATGAATTCTCTTTTTGGGGCACTAGCAAACCCTACTTGTAGGTTTTACAGCTTAGACATGGCAAATGCAATTACAAAAACAGGTCAGTATCTTATAAAAACAGTGATTGAAAAAGTCAATAAAGAAGGTCACGAAGTTATTTATGGTGACACTGATTCTATATTCGTCAAATCAGGAGCAAAAAATTATGAAGAGGCAGAAAAAATAGGAAATAATATTCAAAAAGAAATAAACAAGTTCTTAGAAGATTACATTGAAAAAAAATATGATATGAAAAGCCACATGGAATTAGAATTTGAAAAAATATTCATCAAATTCTTTATGCCAACAATAAGAAAAAGCGAAACTGGAAGCAAAAAAAGGTATGCTGGTCTGTTAAAGAAAGATGGAAAAGAGAAGATTTCTTTTACTGGATTAGAATTTGTAAGAAGAGATTGGACAGAAGCAAGCAAAGTGTTTCAGCTCGGAATTTTAGACAGAGTTTTTCACAACAAAGATGTCGATTCTTACATAAAGGAATTTGTTTCTGATCTTAAAAAAGGAAGATATGATGATTTATTGATTTACAAAAAAGCAATGACCAAAGGAATTGAGGAATACACAGAAACAACCCCTCCACATGTTAAAGCGGCAATGAAAATGGGAAAAATCAAGAGCAATATAATTGAGTATATCATGACTGAAAACGGGCCTGAGCCCATTGATGAAAGAAAAAGCAAAATTGATTATGAGCATTACATAGAAAAACAGCTAAAGCCTTTAGCAGATTCAGTGCTTCAATTTCTTGAGAAAAAGTTCGATGAAATAGTCAGCGGAAAAAAACAAACGGGTTTAGGGCAATTCTTACGGTAGTAAGTCAAAAAACCATTCAAAATTCTTTTTATAGCGATGAATTACAACTACTTCAATTGCTTTTTTCATAAGTGCCGGGATTAACCCAGACAAAATGATTCTATTCTTTACAAAGATTGAGTAATAATCACCAAGTGAAATTGCCATGGGCCAGCTTTTGGGAATCCATCTTTTTCCTTCTTTGTTGTTTATGTAAGCAATAATATTATGAGCAATAAGTTTGCCATGTTTTTCTGCTGTTTGAGCTGTTTTTTCCTCTTTTATTGCGTTTAAGTCTCCACCAACAAAAATGTTCTTTGAATCCTCTAAATGCAAAAAGTCATTTACAACCAGATAATTCCTTTCATTAAGATTTTGTTTGAAATCCTCTCCTAAATAAGAAACATCAGATGCTATCCCTGCAGTCCAGATTATCAAATCTGGCTTCATTACAAAGCCTTTGTCTGTTTTTATTTCGCCATTATTGTTTTCTATAACTTTGTGACCAAAGAAAATCATTACCTTTCTTTTCTTTAAGAATTTCCTTGCTTTTTCAGAAACTTTTTCTGGCTGTCTTTCAAGAAGCCTATCTTGTGGATGAAACAAAGTAATCTGTTTTTTTGTTTTTGTACAAAGCTCTCCAGCTATTTCTGTTCCTGTTAATCCTCCACCAACAATTGCAATAGATTCTGCATTTTGGAGTTTATCATGCAACAAATAAGCATCATCAACTGTTTTCAGAATATAGATGTTTTGCTTGTTTTGCAGAAAGATAGGAGAAATATTGCCTGTAGAAAGCACAAGATAGTCAAAAGAATATTCATCAGAATTAGTTATTACTTTTCTTTTTGTTATTTTTTGTATTGGTTCTATAATTACTTCTACTTTATTAAAGCATTTTGAATATAGGATCATTATTTTCTTGTCATAATCTTTTTTTGTTATTATTTTATGTATAGAAGGCGTATAATAGAAGTAATCCTTTTTGTCAAACAAAAGTATTTCTGCATCTTTTAGATTTTTTTCAAGGATTTTAGCACATTTAGCGCCACAAAATCCTCCACCAACAATTGCAATTCTCATAGAAACGTTTTATTATGTCTATTTAAATAATTTTAGTTGAGAAGAAAAGAAAAATAAAAAAGCCTTATTCTGGCTTTAAGGCATATCCTCTGCTTCCGCCAAATGCCAAAGCAGCTAATCCTGCAAAGTATGCCCAGTTGACAGCTGTATTGCCTCCACCTGTGTTCATTACCATTACTTCTCTAAGTATACTTACAAAATCCATTCCTCCAATTTTGAAGGTGGAGATAAATGCTACAATAATTAAGATAGCTAGAACTGATGCAGCTATCCTTGTTTGGTAGCCAACTAGCAACAATAATCCTCCGACTATTTCTATTGCTATTGCCAAATAAAGCATTATCATTCCTGCTGGACCATATAGCATGTTAAACATTCCAGATACCATCTCAATGTGCATAACTTTGTCGAGTCCTGCAACTAAAAATCCCAATCCTAAAAATAGCCTTAAAACAAGACTTCCCCAATCTTTCCTTTCTCTTAACCAAGCTCTTATTAGTTTTATTGTCATAATATCACCTCCCAGTTTTATTATTTTTAAAGATATAAAAACTTTGTTGTTAAGTAAGTTTTTTATACTGTTTTCTTTTCTTTTCTTTTTATGCAGAAATATGAAATTGGTGAGATAAAAGCTTTTTTTGCTGATCTTATTCAGGAATTGGAGAAATATGCTGTTTATGCAGATGCTCTTTTAATAAAAAATGATGAAAAAAGAATAAGCAAAGATAAAACATCTCTCGATATTGCAACAGAAGCTGATTTTGGTGTTAAAGTAAGGATGTTTGATGGAGCATCTTTTAATGAAATTGGAATTAGTGGCTTTGATAAGGAAGAAATAAGGAAAAAATCTCTAAATGTTGCAAAAAAAATAATCAAGAAAAACAAATTTCAACTAAATATTGACACAAAATGTCTGGACAAAGATTTTTTTGCTAAGCCAGAGATTAATCCTGAAACAATTTCTCTGCCACAAAAAACTGCAGCAGTAAATATGGCTTATAATGAGTTTCTTAAAATAAGCAAGGAATTTGTGAACGTTAGAATTGTCTATATAGAAACAAGAGAAGAAAAAATATTTGTAAATCGCTTTAAGCAACTTTATCAAAATATTCCAGGGGTTCTTTTAATCATGATGCCAATTGTACAGACAAAAGAAGGAGAAATTCGCTATCATTATGAAGGAACATTTACAAATGGATTTGAAACAATGAAAAAAGCAGTGCAGAAAATTCCTTCTACAGCAGAAATGGCGTTGAGAATAAAAGATGCAAAAAAAATAGACCCGGGAAAATATACTGTTATTTGCTCTCCTAGCGTTTCTGGTTTATTGGCGCATGAAAGTTTTGGTCATGGGATGGAATCTGACACCATATGGGAAAACAGGGCTAAAGCAAAAGAATTTCTTGGGAAAAAAATTGCGCCAGAATATGTTAACATAATTGAAAATCCTGCTTTGCCGGGAAAACATGGAAGTTATTTCTTTGATGATGAAGGACAAATAGCTGAGCCAGTCTATCTAGTTAAAAACGGGATTGTCAATCAGCCAATAACTGAACTTTACTCTATATCAAGACTTGGACTAAAGAAAAGCGCAAATGGAAGGTGTGAAAGTTATGATCACAAAATCTTTGCAAGAATGTCTAATACTTATTTTGCAGCAGAAAAAACTTCAGTTAATGAAATGATAAAAAAGGTCAAAAACGGTTATTATCTCCATCAAGGTGGAGGAGGAATGGAAGATCCTAAAGGATGGGGTGTTCAGATTCAAGGAGTATTGGCAGAAAAAATAAAAGATGGCAAACTTACTAACGAATTATTTTATGAAGCAAGCATAACTGGATTTTTGCCAGATATTCTGAACAACATAAAAGCAGTTGGAAATAAATTGGAAGTTGAAGGAACCGGACAATGTGGAAAAGGTCACAAAGAATGGATAAGAGTTAGCGAGGGGGGAGCCCATCTTTTGATTGAAGGAGTCTTATTGACATGAAAATAATTGAATTATTAAAAAAAGACAAAAGATTGCACGGATGGAAAGTTGTTACATATGAAAAAAATAAAATAAACTTACATTATACAAAAAATTTTGAGGAAGAAAACTATCTTGAAGGATTTAGAAAAGATGTTGAAGTTACAATTTATATTTCTTATGGAGATCAAATTGGAGAGAATACATTTCCTGTCATAAATGATGATGAAAATTATCTTAAAAAACAGATTGATGATGCAGTATATGCCTGCTCATTTACAAAGAAACAAAAATATGAATTATTGAAGAAAAAAGAAAAAGTACCGAATATAAAACTTGTTGACAGTCAAATTTCTGAAGCAATAAAAAATGGAAAAGGCCATGAATTATTGAAAAAAATAGCGGCAAACCTTTTCTCCGAATTTAGAAAACAAGCAAATATAAAATTAAATGGAATGGAGTTAAGTGCAAGCAAAATTATTTTTAATGTTTTGACGAGCAAAAACATAAGTGTAAAAACAGAAAAGACTGAATTATATGTAGATGCTGTGATAACTTCTTTCTCAGGCAAAAAAGAACAGGAATATCTTGGAGTTGAAATATTATCTAGAGTGAAAGACTTTGATGCATCGAAATTTGTAAAAAAATATTGTAATTTTTCTCAAGACATACTAAAAGCAAAAAGCCCAGACAGCTGCAAAGGAAATATTATACTTACTCAAGACGCTTTGCATGAGTTTTTTTTCTCTCACATTAATCCTACTCCTTTAATTTTACATGCAAGCGCAAGATTAAAGCACATGGGAATTTCAAGATTCAACAAAGGAGATTTTATAACGATAAATCCTCCACAAGGCGAAACAATAACCTTGATAAGCAATCCTCATATTAATTTTAATCCTGCATCTTCACAATATGATGAAGATTGTGTAGCAAGCAAAAAAATCAAGATAATAGAAAATAGCAGAGTAAAGAATTTCTTTGGAGATCTTAGACATTCACAATACATTGGAATAAAGCCAACAGGACTGCTTGGAGTACTTGAAGTCTCTCCAGGAAAAAAGCCTGAATCAGCTTTATTAAAAGAAGATCACTATGAAATTGTTGCATTTAGCTGGTTTAATCCAAATACTTTGTCAGGAGACTTTTCTGCAGAAATAAGGCTTGGTTATATTGTAAGAAATGGTAAAAAAATTCCTTTCAAAGGCGGGACATTTACAGGAAATGTTTTCCATTTGTTTAGAAATGTTTACTTAAGCAAAGAAACAGAATTAGTTTATGGGTATAAAGGACCAAAAGCAATACTTTTTAAAGATGCTCAGTGTTGTTGTTAATTAAAATGGATGTATACCAAGAATCATTAAAATTGCATGAAGCAAAAAAAGGAAAATTAGAAATAAAAAGCAAAGTAAAGATAAAGACAAAGGAAGATCTCTCGCTTGCTTATACTCCTGGAGTTGCTGAGCCTTGCAAAAGAATTGCAGCAAATAAGGATGATGTTTACAAATACACAATAAAGCAGAATTCTGTTGCTGTTGTCACAGACGGAAGCGCAGTTCTTGGCTTGGGAAATATTGGCCCAGAAGCAGCTCTTCCTGTAATGGAAGGAAAGGCAATTTTGTTTAAGGAATTTGCAAAAATAGATGCTTATCCAATATGTTTGACAACACAAAATGTTGATGAAATTGTTCAGACAGTAAAAAGAATTTCTCCTGGCTTTGGAGGAATAAATTTAGAGGATATTTCCGCTCCAAGATGTTTTGAAATTGAAGAAAAATTGCAAGACATTGGAATTCCTGTGATGCATGATGATCAACATGGAACGGGAGTTGTTTTGTTAGCAGCTCTAATGAACGCTGTAAAAGTAGTTGGAAAAAACATTCAAGATATAAAAGTAGTAATTAATGGTGCAGGTGCAGCAGGCTGGGGAATTGGAAGATTGCTGCTTTGTCTTGAGCAAGAGAAAAATGTCTGCACACCCCCTAAAGAGTTGATAATTCTTGACTCAAAAGGAGCAATTTACGAAGGAAGGAAAGATTTGCAGGGATATAAAATTGAAATTGCAAAAATTACAAATAAAAATAAGTTTGCAGGAAATATTAAGGAAGCTCTAATAGAAGCAGATGCCTTTATTGGAGTTTCAAAAGGCAATCTTTTGACAGCTCAGGATATTTCAAAGATGAACAAAGATGCAATTGTTTTTGCCATGGCAAATCCAGTTCCTGAGATAATGCCTGATGAAGCCAAAAAATTTGCTAAAATTGTTGGAACAGGAAGAAGCGATTTTCCTAACCAAGTAAATAATGTTTTAGCATTTCCTGGCATATTTAGGGGGGCATTAGATGCAAGAGCAACTAAAATAACTCCTAAAATGAAGATTGCAGCTGCACATGCACTTGCAAAAGCAGTAGAAAATCCAACAGCCGAGCAAATTCTTCCAAATCCACTTGACAAAAAAGTTGCTAAGTTAGTTGCAAAGGCAGTCAAGAAGGCTGCAAAATAGAAATTCTTTGAGATAATATTTATATACTATAAATCGTCTGATAATTAATAAAAAAGAGGTAAGCGATAAACAAAGCTAACTTCTTTTTGTAAAAAAGAAGCCATGGTACAAGCTAAAAAAATTACAGATGAGAAGCAGCTTAAGCTTATTGCCAACAATATCAGACAAAATATCATAAAATCGCTTGTTACTGCTGGCTCTGGACATTCTGCTGGCCCACTTGGAATGGCTGATGTTTTTACTGTTGCTTATTTTAACATATTAAAGCATGATCCTAAAAATCCTGATTGGGAAGAAAGAGATTTTCTTATTTTAAGCAATGGTCATATTTGCCCTGTAAGATATGCCACAATGGCGGAAGCTGGTTATTTTCCAATTTCTGAATTAAGGACATTAAGAAAGCTTGGCACAAGATTGCAAGGGCATCCCCACAGAACTGCTTTGGCTGGTGTTGAGACAACATCTGGGCCACTTGGCTCGGGTTTATCACAGGCAGCAGGATTAGCATATGCATTAAGAATGGACAAAAAAAAGAACAGAGTTTATTGTTTTATGTCAGATGCAGAACATGAGTCTGGCCAGATATGGGAAGCTGCAATGTTTGCAGGAAAAAATAGGTTGAACAATTTAGTTGGACTAATTGATAGGAACAATATCCAAATTGACGGCCATACTGAAGACATAATGCCGCTTGAGCCTTTAAGGCAAAAGTATGAGGCATTTGGTTGGCATGTTATTGAGGTTGATGGACATAACATAAGACATATAATTGATGCATTCGAAGAAGCAAAGGCAGTTTATGAAAAGCCAACTTTAATTATTGCGCATACAATTCCGGGAAAAGGAGTTTCATTTATGGAGAATGATCCAGAATGGCATGGAAAGCCTCCAACAAAAGAACAGGCAGAAATTGCATTAAGAGAACTACAGATTTGGAGGGAAAAAATAGAGAATGAGGAAGACTAAATGATAAATAAAGAAATGTTTTTAGCAGATCTTAAAGATGTAAAAAAGATTCCTCTTAGAAATGGCTATGGAGAAGGGCTTGTTATTGCTGGAGAAAAAAACAAAAATGTAGTTGTCTTATGTGCAGATTTGTCAGAATCAACACGTTCTTTACAGTTTCAGCAAAAATTTCCTGAAAGATTTATTGAAGTTGGTGTTGCAGAGCAAAATATGGCAAGTTTAGCTGCTGGAATGTGCCTTGCAGGAAAAATTCCTTTCATTTCAAGTTACGCAATGTTCTCTCCTGGAAGAAACTGGGAGCAAATAAGAACAACTATTTGTTATAATGAAGTAAATGTAAAGATTGGAGGAGCACATGCAGGAATTTCCGTAGGCCCAGATGGAGCTACCCATCAGGCAATAGAGGACATTGCAATCATACGGCCAATTCCAAATATGACTGTTATTGTTCCATGTGACTCAATTGAAGCGAAAAAAGCAACTGTTGCTGCTGCAGAATTTTACGGTCCATGTTATATTCGTTTTGCACGTGAGAAGACTCCAGTAATGACAACTGATAAAACTCCATTTACTGTTGGAAAAGCAGAAATTTTCAGATTTGGAGAAGATATTGCAATTGTTGCATGTGGCCAAATGGTTTATGAAGCACTAAAAGCTGCTGAAGAATTAGAAAAAGAAGGCATTTCAGCAATGGTTGTCAATAATCATACTATTAAGCCAATAGACGAGAAAACATTAATTGATACAGCGCAAAGATGTGGAGCAATTGTAACAGCAGAAGAGCATCAAATAAATGGAGGAATGGGGAGTGCAGTTGCTGAAGTCATTGTAAAAAACTATCCTGTCCCGATAAAAATGGTTGGCGTACAGACAAGGTTTGGTGAATCTGGAGATCCAGAGGAATTAATGGACAAATTTGGGTTGAGAGCAAAAGACATTATAATTGCAGCAAAGCAGGCATTGGCAATGAAAAAAGTAAAAAATTGTGTTAATGACCCATTTGTATTGAAAAGCGGAGAAAAAATATATAGCCTTCATGAACTTTATTATTCATTAAAAAAAATGAGCGATGACATTTTCAATCATCATGTAAATGATAAGAAAAATGATTTTGCCAACTGGATTAAAGATAGTTTCAAAGATCAAAAATTAGCAGATGCAATAAAAAAATCCAAAACAAAAGAAGCAATTATTGCTGTAGTGGGGTTGAGAATTAATGCTTAAAAAAACAGAGAAAAAGGATTTTATTTGTGATAAATGTGGCTATAAGGCATATCAGTTAGGAAAATATTCTCATTGTCCTTTATGTGTTATATGCAAAGGGTGTAAAAAAACTGTAAGAAAATGTTCTTGTATTGAGCCTGGAGAATAGGGAAAAATAGTTATAAGTGCTATCTCTAACATAGAAAATGATTAAAAATTATAAGCAATTAGCAGCTTCGAAGAAAAGAAAGGTTGTTCTTGATATAATTAACAAAGTATTTGAAGAAAATAAGACTGAAAAAATAATAAAAAACACCATAAGGATGAAAAATAGTTTCCTAATAATAAAAAACAATAAAATAAATTTGAGGAAATATAAAAATACTTACTTGATTGGTTTTGGCAAGAGCTCTGCAAGAATGGCTGCCGAAATTGAAAAAATTTTGCCAGTAAGGGAAGGATATGTTAATTGTATTGAGAAAGTCAAAACAAAGAGAACAAAAATAACTATTGCAGGACATCCATACCCAAATGAAAATACGCTTTTAGGGACAGAAAAAATTATTTCATTACTAAAAAAAGCAAAAAAAGATGATCTTGTTGTTTGTTGTATTTCTGGCGGAGGAAGTGCATTGTTGGAAAAGCCAGTAAAAGGAATTTCTTTGCAGCAATTGATAGAAAGAAACAAACAACTGATAAGATCAGGAAAGTCAATATATGAAATAAATAAAGAAAGAATAGAAATGTCGCAAGTGAAGGGAGGTAAATTAGCAAAAATGACTAAAGCGGCTATTGTCTCATTGATTTTTTCAGATGTTGTTGAAAATGATATCAAAACAATTGCTTCAGGACCAACAGCAATTAAAAGAAAAAATGTTAGAAATATAATTCTTGCAAGCAGTCAGAACATTATTAATATAGTAAAAAAAGATTGTGATAAGAGAAAGCTAAAATTTAAT